>JBBRHC010000275.1:0-5107 GCA_038223295.1 Opitutales bacterium | reverse complement strand
GGTGGTTTTGAGCGTGATGTCGACGACGGCGAGGTCGGGGTTGAGCTTTTGGATGAGCTGCAAGGCCACGGGTGCGCTATCCGCCTGGCCACACACTTCCAAATCGGGCTCCTGGTCGATCAGCACGCGCACGCCTTCGCGAGTCACCGGATGGTCGTCCACCAAAAAGATACGTCGAGGGGCCGGCGGAGTGGATACGTCGGAGGAAGGAGTGGTCACAGAGCCGGACACGGGGGAAGTTTCAGTTTTCATCAAAAGGAATAAGGGGAAGCGGAGGCGAGGGCACGGGGTTCGACGTGGGTGTGTGCGCCGATGTTCCAATCGCATGTCACCCGCGCGCCGAGGCCAAGCGAAGACCGTACGGTCAGGGTGCCCCCGAGCATGTTTGCTCGGTAATTCATGAGGCATAGGCCTCGGCCCATGCGCCGCTGGTTGTCGCGCGAGTTAAAGCCCTGGCCGTCGTCGAGGATGAGAAGGCGGTAGCGGGAGCGGCGCGAAAATAGCCCGATATGGATGCGTTGCGCACTGCCGTGGCGCACTGCGTTGTGGATCGATTCCTGCGTGATGCGATAGAGGTGAATCGCGGCGAGGTGATCCATGTCGGGCGAGGCGCCCCGGAGTGAAAAGCGACACTCGACGTTGTGCAGGCGCTGCGATTGGTAAGCGAGGTCTTCGAGCGCGGAGGCGAGTCCATGCGCTTCCAGGTGGACCGGGCTGAGGCCGCGGGCGAGGGCGTGGGATTGCTCGCTCGCCTCGTTGGCGAGGCGCGACACGACGTCGGCGGTGCTGGCCTCCTCGGGCAGGCGGCTGCGCAGTCGATCACGGAGCGCCACGGCCATGCACGCGAGACCGGTGAGGTGTTGGCCCAAGCCATCGTGGAGGTCGGCGCCGATGCGCTGTTGCTCGGCGTCGCTGACCTTGAGCAGGTGGCGTTCGAGCCGGCGGCGCTCGCTTAGATCGCGGCCAAAGAAGGTGGCGCCCGCGCCCTGCTCGGCATCGAACGAAACGAGGAAGTCCACCGTCCACTCTTCTTCATTCAGGACCCCGCCGAGCGTGAAGCTGGCGCTGCCGCCGGCGAGGGCGTCGACGACGGCTTCACGGCTCTGGGGAAAGAGTTCGATGAGGGTGCGGCCCAGAAGGTGCGCCGGGGAGAGTTTGTGGCGTTGCAAACCATCGCCCTGGGCCTCGAACACGCGCCCGGCGGCATCTAGCCGGCCGGCGATGGCGGGCAGATTGCGCAGGATGCTTTCCAGGAGTCGGGCCTGGCGGCGACGGCCGTGCTCGGCGACCACGCGGGCGGTGACATCAATGGCGAAGCCGATCGCGCCGCGGCCGCGGGCCTCGTCGAAGCTGAAGTAATTGTCGAAGTAGTAACGTTCGCCGTTACGCACCACCTCGCGGGTGAATTCGCTTCGGCCTCCTTCGATGGCGGCGTGGATTTCGTCTGCCGTATGGGGCCAGGCCTCGCAGGCGTTCTGCCCAAGCACGTCGCTGGCTGTGACCCCGAGGAGGGTCAAACCTAGCCCGCGCGCTTCCAACACGGTGCCATCGCCATCCACTCGTCCGGCGATCACGGGCAGGCTGGAAAGTACGCTGTTCAACAACTGGTTCGTGCGGCGCAGCTCCGCGAGGATCTCGGCTTGGCGCCGGGCATAGCGGATGGAGCGCTCGAGTTGCACGCCGGTGAGGCCGACCTTGCAGAGATAATCGGCGGCCCCATTACGCAACGCCTCCTCATCCACTTGGGGATTATCCATTCCGGTGAGCAGAATGATGGGCATGTCGGCCCCGTTCGAGACCGCGTCCCGGAGGAGATCGAGACCAGTGCTGCCGCCCAGGCTGTAATCAAAAAGACCGGCGTCGTATCGATTAACGCTCAACTTGGCGATGCCTTCATCGAACGACACCGCCCAATCCAACTCGTAGGTTCCAGCCATCTGCGGCCGACGTAAAAGCATGCAGAGGAAGCGGTAATCTTCTTCACGGTCTTCCACGACCAAAATGCGCACTGGTTTGGAAGCGGAGGACTTCACGACGGAGGATTCTAAATTACCTGATGCGAGCATTATAAACCTTACCGTTTTAATGGATGGGGCGTCATCCGTGAATCCCCCCGCCGTGCGTATCGGTATATTCCCCCATGTTTCGCCATGCAATTGAACCTAGCCACATTAGCCACGGTATAAGTTAATTACGGGTTCAGTTTTCCACCGTGGCTTTCGCCGAGTTTTTACTTACGGCCGCATGCAGTTGCAGGATCGTAACGTTAACAGCGGTTGGATTGGGACGAGTAAGTGCGATCAGGCTCCTGACGCGATTATGGCCGCAGTTCTAAGGGGAGACGATTCGTGGACGCCCCGCGTTTTTTTTGCCGACGGAAAAAAACGGGGTTCGCATCGACTCGAGGGGCGTGAGGGATCGAGGTGGATTTCGCGTGTGCCTTTCCCGTTGCCCCCTGTGTCGTAACCCCGGCGCGCAAGGACGGGCCTTATCCCCATGCGAAGGGCCTGCGATGCTTCGGTGGCGCGTGCGCCACGAATACGTTACTGTAAGGGTATAAAGGGCATGAACGCCGCTCTGCGCGGCGGGAGATGCCTGCCCCCGTGATCGCACATTTCGTTTCACCGACTCCTGATTATTCCCATGAAAACATCCCTTGAGCTCATTCTCTTTTTTTGCGGCCTCTCCCTGGGAGCCGCCTTTACGACCGGCTGCGCCGGCACCGCCACGCGCGAAAGCACGGGCGAGTATATCGACAACTCGGCGGTCACCGCGCGGGTGAAGTCGGCGCTCGCCTCGGACGAGCTGGTGCGCGCGCGAGATGTGACGGTGGAGAGTTTCAAGGGCACGGTGCAGTTGAGCGGATTTGTGGACAGCGAGGAGCAAAAGGACCGCGCCACACGGGTTGCTCGCTCCGTGAAGGGCGTGGACAATGTGGAGAACAACCTGATCGTTAAGGGTCTTTGATGGTCCGGACGGTCATGGCCGCGGTCGAGACGGCCTCAGGCCTGAAAAATCAGGCCTGAGTTTTTAGTGCGGTCGTTGGATGCTTATTCTAATTCGCGATCAAAATGACACTATCATCAAAGATTGGCCAGGGACGGCCAACGCTACACAAAGCGTCCGATATAGGGTTGGCAGTCCTCGGCCAATTGAGTCACTTTGAAAGCGAATTGGAATTACGCACCGGTGTCGGCAAGCACGACGACGGTGTCGAAATTCCTAGCTAAGAGATAAAAACTGGCGGAGAAGGAGGGATTCGAACCTCTTGACTCCGTTTTGCCTAAGCCGCTGCAAAATATGGACTTATTTGGTTGTTAGTGATTTAGAACAAGAACACAGGTGCAAAAAATGCAGCCAAGGGAAGCCAAAAACACGGTTCGTGGCAACCTTCTGGCAACCTAAACGAGGACGAAAAGCCCCGCTCGCTCGGGTGGCGGCGGGGCTGGGGCACTCGATCAATCCTCGTCGGGGAGCATGATCGTCAGGCACGGTCGGCCGATCTCGTGGGCGTGCTGAATGGCCTTCAGCGGCCCGGTGCCGGTGATGATGACGCGGGCGTGGGGCGGAAGCCCTGAGATGGACTGCGGCTCGGCTGCTGGCCCCGGAGCATCGCGAAGGGGTGAACTGAGCGGGTGCCCTTCGGGCGGCGAGGCGAACAACGGGTGGCGGTGCTGGTAGATCTGGTCGCCGGCTGAGGGGTAGGATCACGGGAGGTTTGCGCAAGGCCGCGCCCGGAAACCGGGCACCCCCCTTACTTGCGCCCCGTCGCTTTGCTTTGGGGCCACGCCGTCGGCGTGACCATCTTCGCACTGTGTGCTTCGTCGCATGGGATGTGGGAGAAGTGCGCCCCAACGAGGGCGCGGGAGGGAGTGGCGGGCCACGCTACGCGGAGCCCCCAGATGGCCAAACCGACGGAGGGCAGCAACCCGGAGATGGAGTCGTGAAGCGGAGCGAAACAGCCCGGAGCAACGCGGAGGGTGGGACCTGGCAAGGCACACAAAAAACGACCGCCCCCGAGGGATGCCTGACGCCCAGCACCGGCTGCGCAAGGTGGACGGAGTGCGAAGCACGGAGAAGGTCGTGCCACCGGCACGGCCCTGAAGTAAAACGAAAGGGTGCTCGGAGTGGGTGCCCATAAAATGGGCGACGAGGAGCACAACGCAGCGCGGACGGGACGCGGGACGACGCAGTCGCCAGCGCCCGCCAGCGAGCAATACCTAGACGGAGCGCGAAAGCGCGGAGATGGCGTCGTGGAGCGGAACGCGTAACAGCCCGGAGCGATAGCGAAGGGTGAGCCTCGGCGGGTGCCCGCGCAGTGGGCGCGGAGGCGAACAAACGCGGCCGTTCGGAGTGCGTAGCGCGAATGCTGCCAGCCGTCGCAGGTGCTACCCTAAAGGCACCCTCTGGGCACGGCCACGCACGAAGGATTCGAGCCACCGGCGAGCATTTTGTCCGAAGAGTTTAGATCAACCCCATGGCCATCGTTGCCGCTTTGGTCGGAGAGTCGTAGAATTGCCACTGGATCGCGGTCAAGATGGCGTCGGGAACCTCGGCTAGGTCGCGCTTGTTTTCGCTGGGGATGAGGATGCGTTTTGCCCCCGCCTCAACCGCGAGCTGCATGCGCTCAGGGAGTGAGGTTACCTTTAGCAGCAACCCTTGGACGCTCATTTCGCCAAGGACGACGGTGCGCTCCAACACCGGTTTTTCGAGGATCGCGGAAACGAGCGAGATGAAGAATGCCACCGCTGTTTCGCTACCGTCTTTTGCCTGGTTCAAATTGATGGCCTGAAGACTGAAGTCGTAGCTGTCGATGTCTCGGGTAATGCCTAGATTCTTGAGATTACCGCGCAGGTAGGCGTCGGCGGTTTTGATCGCCTCCTTCATGCTCTTGGAAAGGTTGCCCAGCGGGATGATGCGGCCCGAACCCGGATTGACCTGCGCCTGAAGTAGGAACAACGCGAGGCGGCTGTCGCTGGCGTCGGTGCCGATGGTGTAAACGCTGCCCGGCGCTTGCTGGCCTTCGGGGATTAAGCTGCCGCCGCCCATCTCGGGCACGTTGACGAAGGTCTCTTGGCCGCTCTCGCGGTCGATGTAGCTGAAGCTG
>JBBRHC010000274.1:0-5115 GCA_038223295.1 Opitutales bacterium | reverse complement strand
GTCTCGGAGGTCATGTCCTCGATGCGCTTCACCTTTAGCTTGCCCTTCGCTATGGCGCTCTCGATCGAGGCCTTGAGCGATTCGGTAGTGGCACCAAAGGGCAGCTCGGTGATGGCGAACTGGTATTTGCTGCGCTGCTCGACCTTCGCACGGACCTTTACCTTCGCACCGCGCTCGCCGTCGTGGTAGGCGGAAAAATCAGCGATACCGCCCGAGGGGTAGTCGGGGCGTATGCGAAAGGTTTTTCCCTGGAGATGGTTGATGGCGGCGCGGCAGAGATCGTTGAAGTTGTGGGGGAGGATCTTGGTGGTGAGGCCGACGGCGATGCCCTCGGCGCCTTCGAGGAGGGTGACGGGGAATTTGGCGGGGAGGGTGACGGGCTCTTCGGCGCGACCGTCGTAGGATTTTTGCCAGTTGGTGGTCTTGGGGTTGAAGAGGACCTCGCGGGCGAAAGGGGTGAGGCGGCACTCGATGTAGCGGGGGGCGGCGGCGTCGTCGCCGGTGAGGGTGTTGCCGTAGTTGCCTTGGGGCTCGATGAGCCAGGCGCGCTGGCCCATGCCGACGAGGGCGGCGCCGATGGAGGCGTCTCCGTGGGGGTGGAAGGCCATGGTGGCGCCGACGATGTTGGCGACCTTGTGGAAGCGGCCGTCGTCCTTTTCGTAAAGGGTGTGAAGGATGCGGCGCTGGACGGGTTTGAGGCCGTCGTCGAGGTGGGGGACGGCGCGGTCGAGGATGACGTAGCTGGCGTATTCGAGGAACCAGGTACGGTAGGAGTGGGCGAGCGGGGCGTTGTCGTTGTTTTGCGGGGCCACGGGCGGGGCGGCCTCGGCGGAGGGGAGCGGCGCGCCGGGGTCGGTCTCGGCGCCGAGGGCGGCAGGGTCGGCGTCGGACGCGGGGGCGGAGGCCGCGGGAGCGGGCGGGGGGACGCTTTCCGGCGTGGGTTGGCCGGCGAGAGGCAGCTCGGGTTGGTCGGAGTCGGAGGAGTTTTTACCTTTGGCCATCGCGGATAAGAAAAGGGAAGGAAGGAGGGAGAAACGGGATCGGTTTCACGCGAAAGGGACGAAGACGCGGGAATCGTCAACGCCGGGCATGCGCGGCGGGTGGCCAAGCATCGCCCCCATCGGGTGGAGCGGGAGCGGCGACCCCAACGGGTCGATCACCGACGGGTCCAGGC
This sequence comes from Opitutales bacterium, assembly GCA_038223295.1. Classification (GTDB taxonomy): domain Bacteria; phylum Verrucomicrobiota; class Verrucomicrobiia; order Opitutales; family Opitutaceae; genus IMCC26134_A. Next base: position 3,941 of record JBBRHC010000274.1, on the reverse strand, counting down.
TGGCGCGCCGCGTGCAACAAACGAAGCTCCCGTGAACGACAGGGAGACGCATTCTTGATGTTAAGCGCGTGTAAATAAATTTCGTTAAGCACAACTAGGTTTCGCCGCCTAGGGTTTGCGCCCTACCGCGGGTAAATCAGTTGTCGCCCCACCCGATGATGCGCCGGAGCCCGCGCAAATTTGTTCTTCTGGTTTTGTGGCTCCTCGTCGGTTTGCCGCCGAGTCGGGGCGGTGAACTTACGTTCTCGGAGGCGCACCGCCGCTGGCTCGCCGAGCACCCCGTAATCGAGTTCGGCTACGATCCGGCGTGGAAACCCTTCTCCTAACACGACACCGAAGGCCGGATGAGCGGGCTCGACGCCGATGTTGTCGCCGTGCTCGGGCAGCGTCTCGGGGTGCAGTTCCGCCCCCGCCACCACGCCGACTGGAGCGAGGCCTACGAAAGCGCCGTCTCCGGTGAAATCGCGCTCCTGAGCGGCACCGCGATGACGCCGGAACGCCGCGCCTCGTTCAACTTTACCCGCCCCGACGTCACGTTCCCGGTCATGATCATCACCCGCGACGACGAGCCGAGCTTCGACGACATCTCCTTGCTCGCCGGGCGCCGCTTCGCCGCCGTGCGCAACTACGCGCCCACCCTCGCGCTGCGTCGCGATTTCCCGGAGATCGAAGCCATCGAACACTCCACCGTCGCCGAGGCGCTCCAAGCCGTGGCCCTGGGTCGCGCGCCGCCCTCACCAACCTCGTCAACGCCACCCACGTGATGCGCGAGGAGGGCATCGTCGGCCTCAAGATCGCGGGCGTCGCGCCCGAGCTGCACCGCCTCCTCGACGCCGCCGTCGCCTCCCTCGACGCCTCCGACCGACAGACCCTGCTCGCTCCCCACGTGAAGATCGACACCGGCGCCGTGCTCAGGCGCGCCCGCGTCTGGCGCTGGACACTCGGCCTCGGCGGCGCCGTGCTCGCCGCCACCGCCACCGGCGCGTGGTATAGCCTTCGGCTGCGCCGCGAACTCGCCGAACGCCAACGCCTGCAACGCGAGCTCGAGGCCTCCCACGCCCGCCTCGCCCGTCTCAACGAGGAGAAAAGCGGCCTCACGCGCATGGCCGCCCACGACCTGCGCAATCCCCTCGGCGGCCTGCTCCTGAGCATCGAGCTGCTGCGCAAGGACGACGAGACCACCCGCCGCCGGGGCCTGGATCGCATGGTGATGATGGTGCACCAGATGATGCACATGATCCGCAACCTGCTCGACGTGCAGGCCCTCGAATCCGGCACGCGCCAGATGCGCCTCGAACCCATCGTCCTCGGCGTCGCCCTCCGCGAAGCCCTCGCCACCCTGGAGCCCGCCGCGCAGCGCAAAGCCATCACCCTGCACCTCGGGGAGGCCGAGCCCGCCCTCGCCGTGGCGGCCGACCGCTCCGCCCTCCGCCAGGTGTGCGACAATCTGCTCTCCAACGCCTTAAAATACTCGCCGGCCGACACCACGGTGCGTATCGCCCTCGCCCGCGCCGGGGGCGACCGCGTGCGCCTCTGCGTGAGCGCCCAGGGTCCGGGCGTGCGCCCCGAGGAGATGGAGCGGCTTTTTCAACGCTACACCTGCCTCAGCGCCCGCCCCACCGGAGGCGAGCCCTCCACCGGGCTCGGCCTCTCCATCGTCAAGGAACTGGTCGGGCGCATGGGCGGCAAAGTCCGGTGCGAAAGCGGCCCCGGACCCGGCTCCGCCTTCCTCGTCGAGCTGCCCGCGGCCACGATCGCCCCGGCGAATATCGCCCCGAGCCCGGACCCGGTCGTATCCTGATTTTGGTTACACCTCTCCCGCGGCGCGTCGGGCGCGCGGAGGGCATGGGCGAGCCCCCGATGTCGGCCCGTTTTACCGCGTGCGGCGATCAGAGCTTCGCCAACGCATCCCGCGCCCGCGCCTTGGCCGACTCGTCGTAAAGCTCCGCCGAGGGCAGCGCCAAACCGCGCTCGAAACTCGCCCTGGCCTCGGCCGCGCGCCCCGCCGCGAGGTAGGCGAAGCCGAGTTCCAGCCGGTGGGGCACGCGCGCCGGCGCGAGCGCGACGGCCTTTTCCAAATTGCGGATACCTGTTTCCAGCGAGGCGCCGGGCAGACCGCCGTAAAGCATGCGCACAAAAAACCGCTTGGTCGCGCCCAGCGAGGCCACCTCGTAATGCCATCGCCCGAGCACATGATGCGCCCAGTCGTAGCTCGGATCGAGCGCGGCGGCCCGCTCCGCCTCCACCCGCACCAGGCGCGAGTACTCGATCTTCGTGCGGGTGTCGCTGAACACGGCCATCTTGCCGTAGCAGATCGCGAGCGAGAGCACGTTCACCGCGTTGTCCGGCGCCAGCTCCGCCGCTCGTTTCGCGTAAATCAGCGCCTGCTCCGCCTGCGCTTTTTTCTCCGCCTCGGTCGTCACCGCCAGGCTCAGGTCGGAGAGTTGCTGCGCGATTTTTTGCAACACCACCGGATCGTCCGGCCGCAGCCGATCCGCCTCCGCATAAAGATCCAACGCCTCGCGCACCCGAAACCCCCGCTCCGCCGCCGCCGCCCGTTCCAGCACGCCCGCGACGTCCGCCCTCTCCGCCGCAACCGCCGGCGCGGCGCTGCCAAATCCGGCCCACGCCAGGACGAGGGCGACCAAAAAACCGGGACGCGGACGTGGGCGAAGGCGGTGCATCGCGCACGGTGTACAGCGGTCCGAGCCTGCGCAAGCGGGCTCCGTCGCGATCCGCCGTCCCGCGTTTAAAACAGCTCCGCCAGCCCCGCCAGGTAGGCGTCGAACCAGCGATTCCCACCCAGGAAATAGATGCCCGCCGCCACCGCCAGCATCGGCCCGAAAGGGACGTGGACCCCAAGCGACAGCTCCTCGGTTTCCTGCCCGTCGGGTGTCTCGGCGCGCGGCGAGAGCGTCGCTTTACCGCCCGAGACCAACATCCAAAGACGCGCCAGCCCCACCCAAACCGAGCCCACGACAGCCCCGCCAAACACCGAGAACAGCGCGCCCTGCCACCCGCAAAACGCCCCGATGCCACCCAGGAAAGTCACGTCGCCAAACCCCATCGCCTCCTTCCTCAACACCGCCTCGGCCAGCAATTTTATCCACAACACCAACGCCGAGCCGATCATCACGCCGACGATCGCCACGCCTCCCGAGCGCAGATGCGCCAGCAGCGGAATCTCCGCCGTCTGGGCGTGCAGCCCGGGAAACGCAAACGCCCCCGCCACCCCCGCCACCGCCAGCCAGATGGTGAACGCATCCGGGATGATCATGTGATCGAGATCGATGAACGTCGCGCACACCAGGCACGCCACGAAGACCATGCCGAGCAGCGCCTTGGCCGGCGCGAATTGCAGCGCGCACACGAGAAACAGCCCCGCCGTCAGCAACTCCACGAACGCATAGCGAAACGAGTAGGCCCGCCCGCAGCACCGCGCCTTGCCGCGCAGGATGAACCACGAGAGCACGGGGATGTTGTCATACCACGCGATGGGTTTTCCGCAGGAGCAGTGCGAGCCCGGCGTGACGATGGATTTGTCCAACGGCATACGGTAGATCACCACGTTGAGAAAGCTGCCGACGATGGCGCCAAACAGCGCGGCGCAGATCGGGAAAAACCAAGGAAACTCGGCGGCGAAAGCGGCAAGGTCGTAATTCATGCGAAGGTCGGGCGGACGTCGGGAGAGACGAGGAATCGGAAGTTGGAAGGATAGCCCGCCCAAAGGCGCAGAAGCCGCCGCAAAAGACGAGGCGCGATGTATTCGGATCGGTTCCGGGAGGTAACGGAATGTGATTTTAGCCCGAAATCCGAAGTGGGAGCCGATGAGATGGCACAAGATGCTGGATCAGATGGTCGTTCGTGAATCCCGAAGTGCACTGAATAGTGCATTGAGCGGGTGAACGGACGAGCAGATGAGCAGCAGATTGCGCCAGATC
>JBBRHC010000273.1:0-5117 GCA_038223295.1 Opitutales bacterium | reverse complement strand
GAGGCGTAGGGCGGGGGGCGGAGGGGCGGAGGGGCGTGGAAACTATCGCCAGTCAGAGGTGATTGGTGGAATCGGGGGGTGGAAACAAATCGTAAGGAGCGAAATGCGTGTGCTTTTTTGGTGAAAATGCAGCGGCTGAACGCGCGACTTACGGGTTTGCCCGATGTTCGGGGAGCCGGGAAACAACCTCGCGAAGGCGAATTGTTTATGGTCGTTTATGCTCAAGCGCGCGCGCCCGGTCCGTTGGGCCGGGGTGCCGGGGTGCCTGGGTCCGGGTGGCGCGGGTGGGGACGCCCGCGCGGCCTCAGCCGCGCTCCAGGGTGGCGGTTTCACGTTCGCGGCGAAATTGCGACGTGTAGAGGGCGTGGTAGTGGCCGCGGAGGGCGAGTAGCCCCTCGTGGGTGCCGGACTCGGCGATGCGGCCTCCGGCGATGACGAGGATGCGGTCGGCGCGGCGGATCGTGCTCAGGCGGTGCGCCACGACGAAGCTGATGCGGCCGTGGAAAATCGTCTCCAGGCCGCGCTGGATAAGCTGCTCGGTCTCGGTGTCGATGGAGGACGTGGCCTCGTCCATCACGAAGATCTGCGGGTTGGCCAGCAGGGCGCGCGCAAACGAGATCAACTGGCGCTGGCCGGCGGAGAGGCGGTTGCCGCCTTCGCCGACCGGGGTGTCGTATCCATTTTCCAACTGCGTGATGAAATCGTGGGCGTTGACCAGGCGGGCGGCTTGCTCGAGCTCGGCGTCGGTGGCGGCGAGGCGGCCGTAGCGGAGGTTTTCGCGCACGGTGCCTTTGAAGAGGTGCGGGGTCTGCAACACGATGCCGAGGCGCGACTGGAGCCAGGCGAGGGGGCGGTCGCGGTAGTCGACGCCATTCAGGAGGATCTGGCCGGAGGTGGGCTCGTAGAAACGGCAGACGAGGGAGACCAGCGTGCTCTTGCCGCCGCCGGAGGGGCCGACAAGGGCGATGGTGTCGCCGGCGCGCACGGTGAGGTTGAAGCGGTCGAGCACGAGGGGGCCGGCGCCGTAGGAGAAACTTACGTCGCGGAACTCGACGGTGTGGATGGTGGTGTCGCCGCCGTCGATGGCGCGGTCGGCGGCGTCCGCGGCGGAGACGGAGCCGGTGGAGATTTGGGATTTGAAATCTGAAATACGGCGAAGCACCGCTTCGCCGTCGCGGATGGCGGGCTCGGTGGCGAGCAGGCCCATGACGCGTTCGCCGGCGGCCTGGGCGCCCTGCATCTCGGTGAGTTTTTGCGCGAGCTGGTTGATGGGGTTGAAGAACTGGCCGGCGAAACTGATGAAGGCGACGAGGGTGCCGAGGGTGAGGGTGGTATCCAGGGCGAGGATACCGCCGCGCCAGAGGGCGAGGCCGGCGGCGAGGCTGCCGAGGGTGGTGACGATGGGGTAGTAGACGGCGTTCTGGCGGGCGCTGCGGACGGCGGCGGCGAACATATTCGTGGAGAGGTGCTCGAACTCGGCGAGGTTCTCCTTTTCGCGGACGAGCGTCTTGGTGGTGCGCACGCCCTGGATGGACTCGTTCACGGCGGCGGTTATCTGGGAATTATGCCGGCGCACCTCGCGGGCGGAGAGGAGCATGCGGCGTTGGAAAAATTTCGAGATGAGCGCGAGGGGCGGGACGACGGCGAGGACGATGAGGCCGAGGCGCCAGTTCATCCAGAGGAGGCTGGCGGCGATCATGACGAGGTAGGTGAGGCCCCAGACGATGTCGAGGAAGCCCCAGGCGATGATGCGGGCGAGGCGGTCGCAGTCGCCGGTGAGGCGGGTGATGAGCCAGCCGACGGGGCGGGTGTCGTAGAAGGCGAACTCGAGCGACTGGAGCTTGGCGAAGCCATCGCGGCGGATGTCATGTGCGAGGCGGTTGGAGATGTTGCCGGCGGCCTCGATGAATACCCAGACGCTGCCGCAGAGGAGCAGGGTGGCGGCGAGGTAGGCGGTGATGTAGCCGGTGAAGTTGGCGGCTGCGCCGTCGCGCACGACGCCGTCGATGGTCCAGCGGGTGATGTGGGCGAAGGAGGCGTCGCAGGCGGCGATGACGACGGCGGCGATGGTGAGCGGCACGAGGTGGCGCTTGAGGTGGAGGGCGCGCTGGAAAAGCTGCCACCAGAGGCCGGCGTCGAGGCGGGCCTGGAACTCGTCTTCTTGCGGGTAGGCGGGGGCGGACATGGGCGGAGGATGGGCGATGGATGATGTGCGATGAGGAGCGGACGCGGGAGGGGGCGCCGCCGTGGTCAGGTGGCGCGGAGTTCTTTTTGGAGGTCGGTTTGCACGCTGGTCTGGATGTCCCAGAGGCGGCGGTAGAGGCCGGGCCGGGTGGAGAGCTCGGCGTGGGTGCCGGTTTGGATGACGCGGCCGCGGTCGAGCACGATGACGCGGTCGGCGTGGGCGAGGGTGGAGAGGCGGTGGGCGATGACGAGGGTGGTGGCTTGGCCGCGGCGCTGGCGGAGGGCGTCGAGGATGAGGGCCTCGGTCTCGCCATCGACGGCGCTGAGGGCGTCGTCGAGAAGAAGGAGGGGCGGGCGTTTCAGGATGGCGCGCGCGAGGGCGACGCGTTGGCGCTGGCCGCCGGAGAGCGTGATGCCGCGCTCGCCGATGAGCGTCGCGTAGCCGTCGGGGAAACTCGTGATGGTATCGTGGATACAGGCGGCGCGGGCGGCCTCCTCGATCTCGTGGTCGGGGGCGTCGCCGCGCCCGAGGCGGAGGTTGTCGCGCAAAGTGCGGGCGAAGAGAAACGGCTCCTGCAACACGACGCCGAGCTGGCGGCGCACCCAGGCGCGGGGCAGGGCGGAGAGTTCCCGGCCATCGAGGCGGATGGAGCCTTGCTCGTAGTCGTAGAGGCGGAGGAGCAGGTGCATGAGCGTGCTCTTGCCGGCGCCGGACGGGCCGAGGATGGCAAGGGTCTCGCCCGGGCGGACCTCGAAGGAGACGCCGTCGAGGGCGTGGCGGCCGCCGCCGTGGCCGAAGCGCAGATCGCGCACGGTGAGCGCGCCGCCGAGCGGGGCCTCGGTGAGGAAGGGGTTGGCCGGGGGCTCGGGCTCGCGGGGGACGGAGAGAATCTCGTGGAGGCGCGTGACCGCCACGGTGGTTTTGCCCAGCTCGGTGAGGATGCGGCCCATCTGGCGGACGGGCCAGAGCATGATGCCGAGGTAGGCGAGGAAGGCGAAGAGCACGCCGACGGTGACGGTGCCGGCGGCGACGGCGCGCGCGCCGACGAGCAGCACGAGGCCGAGCTGGGAAAGGGCGACAAAATCGCTGATCGACCAATACCACGACATCAGGCGGAGGAGACGGAGGTTGCGGTCGCGGAAGAGGGCGTTGGGCCCGGCGAAACGGGCGATCTCGTGGTCCTGGCGGGCGAAGGCGCGGACGACGCGGATGCCGGTGAGGTTTTCCTGGATGACGCCGGTGAGGGCGCCCTCGGCCTCGTCCACGGATTTGAAGATGTGGCGCACGCGGCGGAAGTAGACGTAGCCGTAGGCGACCAGCGGGCCGATGAGCGAGAACGAGACGAGGGTGAGGGGCGCGTCGAGCGCGAGCAGGAGGGGAAGGGCGGTGGCGGTGAGGAGGGCGGCCTGGCCGATCTCCATGACCTGGACGGCGAGGAACTGGCGGGTGGTCTCGACGTCGCTGGTGCAGCGCTGCACGAGGTCGCCGGAGTCGGCGCGGTCGAGGTGGCGGGAGGGGAGGTGGTTGAGGTGGTCGTAGAGGTCGTTTTTGAGGCGGCGGGCGATGCCGTCGCTGGCGAGCGAGACCTGCCAGCCTTTGACGTAGCTGAAGCCGCCCGCGACGGCGCTTAGGGCGACCATGGCGACGGGCGCGAGCCAGAGGTGGGCGCGGAGGTGGTCGGCGCCGCCGAAGAGGGCGAGGATGGCGGCGAGCAGAGGCGAGGCGGCTTCGGCGGCGGGTTTTCCCGCGACGGCGTGGTCGAGGGTGACGCCGCCGATGAGCGGCACGACGTAGGCGAGCAGGATGGCGACGAACAGGCAGCCCAAGGCGCCGGCGTAGCGCAGGCGCTGGCCGCGCAGAAGGCGCCAGAGGATGGTGTAGGTGGAGGGCATGCGGAAGGGACGGGCGGTGCGGGAGAGGGACGGAGCGAGCGCAGGAGCGAGGAGCGAGAAGGGGGAAACGGGGGGCGGTGGACGGGGCGAGGGGGGAAAAACAAAAAGCCCGCTCCGGGAAGGGAGCGGGCTCGGGAAAACGGGGAAGGGGGGTTTCGGATGAGGGCCCGCTCTGCGTGTGGCGGGCCGGGAACCATCAGGTCTCGGTCGCGTAGGCCGCGCCGCGGGATACAATGAGGAGATATCGGTTGGCGGATTTCATGGCGGGAGCGGCGGAGGGACGAAAACGGTGCGAGGGGAGGAAGCCGAAGCGGGGCGGGGCGGGGCAAGCGCGAAAATGGGCGCGGAGTGCGCGTGCCGATTGCGAAACGCGGGGCGCGGTCTTTGCTACGCGCACTCAATGCCCACGTCGTCCCCCGCTGTCGCCGCCGCGTCTTCGCCCATCCTGGAAGTGGAAAACGTCAGCCGTATCTACGCCACCGCAGCGGGGCCGCTGACGGTGTTGCGCGGGGCGGGGTTTGTGCTACGGGAGGGCGAGTCGCTGGCGCTGGTGGGGCCGAGCGGGAGCGGGAAAACGACGCTGCTCGGCTTGTGCGCGGGGCTGGATCAGCCGACCACGGGCACGGTGAAACTGGCGGGGCGGGCGCTGGGCGGCCTGACCGAGGACGAGCGGGCGCGGGTGCGCAACGAGACGACGGGTTTCGTGTTTCAGAACTTCCAGCTCATCCCGTCGCTGACGGCATTGGAGAACGTGATGGTGCCGCTGGAGCTGCGCGGCCTGCGCGGGGCGGCGGCGCGGCGGGCGGAGGAGACGGCGACGGCGCTGCTGGCGCGGGTGGGGCTCGGGGCGCGGCTGGGGCACTACCCGGTGCAGCTTTCGGGCGGGGAACAGCAGCGGGTGGCGCTGGCGCGGGCGTTTGTATCGGAACCGCGGATACTGTTTTGCGACGAGCCGACGGGCAACCTGGACGGGGCGACGGCGGAGGTGGTGAAGGAGCTGATCTTCGGGTTGAACCGCGAAAAGGGGACGACGCTGGTGC
>JBBRHC010000272.1:0-5166 GCA_038223295.1 Opitutales bacterium | reverse complement strand
ATGAGATGGCGCAAGAAGCTGGATCAGATGGTCGTTCGTGAATCCCGAGGTGCACTGAATAGTGCACTGAGCGGGTGAACAAACGAGCAGATGACCAGCAGATTGCGCCAGATCGCGGCGATCCACTTCGGATTTCGGGTTTAAGCAAGCTCCAAGCTCAGCGGCGGTGATATAGGCGGAGCATCCACGTTCAAAATCGCCGCGCCGAGCAGAGCGGGCGTCGACAACAGCGCGGCGCGCAGACCACTCGCGATCAACCCTCCTGCGCCCCGCGCCCAAGTGGGATCCAACACATCGTACACCCCTGGCGGCGGCCGGCGTGCGGCGATGGCCAACGCGTTCGCCCCCAGCACGCGCAAAACCGGAGCGGCACCCGCATCGAGCGCGACCCGCGCGAGGTGGTTGACGAGGCAATCGTCGCCCCAGGGCGACAGGGGCTGCCCGCTTCCCGCGCGAGCAAAAGACGCCGTGGCCAGAACGAAAACCGCAACGCTCATCGCAAGATCGGCGCGATGCCCATCAAACCACGCCATCCCCCAGCCCTAAACAACCAGGGAGCTGTGTGCCCGAGCCCCCCGCAAACATGGGTAAACACCGCCCATGGGCGGACGGCGGAAAGAGGCGAAGAGGAGGTAGGGGCATAGTACGACCACGCAGCAACCCACATGCCGCTGCGCCTCGCGAGGATCGCGGGCACGATCAGAGCGAGCGGAATTCAAGCCCCGGCGCGATCCATTCCAACCCGGCTCAATCATCTGCGGCATCATCCCGCCACCGTTTCGCTCCCCGGCCGACGCTCGCCTTCCATGCCCTCGCTCGTTGGGCCCTGCGCCCTCGGCGCTGCGCATCGGCTCTGTTACCGGGCTCGGTTCCGTCCCCGCCGCCCTCCCGCTGGCCACTGGCATTCGTGGCTTCCTGCTCGCCCTCTTGCCATGACTCCCCTTCATGGCCCGCGGATTGCTAACCCCTTCCCGCTCCCCACGCCTCGCCTTGCCATGTCGCTCACCCGCTTCTCCGTCGCCCCGCTCCACACCCTCACGCGCACCCTCGCCGCCGTCGCCATGGGACGCCTTGCCCCCGACCTCGTCATCACCGGCGCTCGCCTCCTCTCCACCTACACCGACCGCATCCACCCCGACCGCGAAGTCTGGATCAAGGCCGGCCGCATCGCCTGCGTCAGGCCCGCCGGCAGCGCCAAAAAACACTTCGCCGCCTCCCCATCCGCCAAGGCCGGGGCCAAGTTCGCCACTTTCGACGCCGCCGGGGCCATCCTCGCGCCCGGCCTGGTCGATCCGCACGTCCACATCGAAAGCTCCATGATGACGGCCTGCGCCTACGCCGAGGCCGCCCTCCTCAACGGCACCACCACCCTCTTTTGCGACTCGCACGAGATCGGCAACGTCTGCGACGTCGAGGGCATCGAGTGGATGCTTCGCGACGCCCGCCGCGCCCCCCTCAACATCTTCCTCACCGTCCCCAGCACCGTTCCCGCCACCTCCGCGCGATTCGAGACCGCCGGCGGCGACCTCACCCCCGCCAAGATCGGCGCCCTCTTCGACCGCTGGCCCGAGGCCCTCGCCCTCGGCGAGAAAATGGACTTCGTGCAAATCGCCGCCGGCGATCCCCGCACCCACGGCGTCCTCGCCGAGGCCCTAAAACGCGGCCGCCCCGTCTGCGGCCACGTCTACGGCCGCGAATTCGTCGCCGCCGGCGCCGCCTCCGGCATCACCGACACCCACGAAGCCATCGACCGCGACATCGCCGACGACTTCCTCGAAGCCGGCGTCTGGATCTTCCTGCGCGGCGGCAACCCCTCCACCCCCTGGCACTCCCTCCCCCAAGCCATCAAAGCCGTCACCGAACTCGGCGCCTCTCCCAAACGCGTCTGCGTCTGCACCGACGACCGCGACGCCGACGACCTCTTCCTCTTCGGCCTCGATTGGGTCGCCCGCCAGACCCTCCTGGCCGGCTTTTCAAAACCCGCCGCCTGGAGCGCCGCCTCCCTCCACCCCGCCACCCGCTTCGGCCTCGACGGCGACATCGGCGGCATCGCCCCCGCCCGCCGCGCCGACCTCGTGTTGCTCGACGACGACCTCGTCCCCCAGACCACCTGGTATGGCGGCCGGCTCGTGGTCAAAAACCGCAAGACAACCCCCCTGCTCGACGAGGCCCTCTCCAAGCGCTACGCGTATCCGAAAAAAGCCTACGCCACCTTCAAGGTCCCGCCCGCCGCCCGCCTGCCCGCCCTCGTCCCCGCGCTCCCGTCCACGCCCGTCACCGCCAACTGCATCCGCACCGCCCTCCCCGGCATCATCCTTTTCCGCGACCGCGTCGCCCTCGCCCCCGCCGCCACCTGGGCCGAGCACTTCACCCGTCACTCGCTCTGCTTCGTCACCATCATCGAGCGCCACGGCAAATCCGGCGCCGTCGCCCACGGCCTGCTCAAGGACTTCGGCCTCCGCGCCGGCGCCGTCGCCAGCACCGTCGGCCACGACGCGCACAACCTCATCGTCGCCGGCACCGACGAGGGCGACATGCGCCTCGCCGTCGAGACCCTCCGCGCCCTGCGCGGCGGCGTCTGCGTGGTCAAAAACGGCAAGGTCCTCGCCTCCGTCGCCCTCCCCATCGCCGGCCTCCTTTCCGACCTGCGCGCCCCCGCCGTGGCCAAACAGACCACCCAGCTCAAAAAAGCCTGGGCCGCCGCCGGCTGCACCCTCCCCTACATGGGCTTCAACCTCATCCCCCTCTCCGTCATCCCCGAGATCCGCATCACCGACCGAGGCCTCGTCACCGTCCCCGGCATGATCCAGCTCCCGCTCTTCGAGTCCGCCTAAAACACCACCCGTTCCTCGCGCGCGCCGTGCACCGTAGTGGACGAAAACACCAAACACCGCTCAGCGTTACCACGCCCAGCCCACTCATGGCACATCGCGTGCTACACACATCCTTTTAGCAACCAACCATCATGATACCACGCCACCTAACCCTGCGTCTCCTCACGCTAATGGCCGCCGCCGCCACCTCCACGAACCTGCTCGTGGCCCAAAGCGCGGTCACCGCCCCCGCCACCGCCCCCGCCGAAGAGGTCTTCACTCTCGACAAACTTGACGTGAGCGACGTGCCCATCGAGCAGAACATCATGCCGACGTCCCGGCCCATCAACTCCGTCTATGGCGACTCCCGCAGCATCCTCGATACCCCCCGCAACGTCACCATAATCTCCCGCGAGCAGCTCGACGCCATTTCCATCCAGGATGTGCGCGACTTCTCCAAGCTCACCTCGTCGAGCTACACCCAGACCAACTTCGGCGCCCCTTCCAACCCCACCATCCGCGGCCAATTCGCCGACCTCTTCCAGAACGGCATGCGCCGCGTCGTGACCTCCAACGGCAACGGCCTCCCCCTCAACTTCAACTCCGTCGAGTCCGTCGGCATCAACAAAGGCCCCGCCACCGTCGTCCAAGGCGCGTCTTTCTACGTGGGCGGCGCCGCCGACCTCACCACCAAACGCCCTACCTTCGACCGCGCCAAAGGCTCCGTCAGCGTCACCGCCGGCTCCTTCGAGCAACGTCGCTGGACCGCCGACTACAACGTCCCCATCTCCGACAAAACCGCCGTCCGCTTCTCCTACTCCGGCGAAGACTCCGAGAGCTACTACGAAAATGGCCACAAGCGCACCCAAGCCCTCTACGGCGCCCTCACCTTCAAGCCCACCGATACCTACGAGCTCTTCCTGAACTCCGAGATCTTCTACGCCGATTACGTGGAAAACTTTGGCATTAACCGCGTCACGCAGGATCTGATCGACAACGGAACCTACGTCACGGGCATTAATAACAACCCGGCGGTACTCTCTGGCTCGGGCATCCCCGGCGGCGCCGCCGCCCCGATCTCCGGCGGTTCGCAAAACGCCGGGAACGTCGTCTCGGGCTTCCCTTTCACCAACCGTATCCTGACCGACGGCACCACCCAGCTCAGCCGTCGTTCCCGCCTCATCAAGCCAGGCGACAATTCTATCGGCAGGTCGGCTAATTTTCAGGCCATTCAAACCCTGAAAGTAAACCCCGACTTCGACATCGTGAACAATACGTACTTCATCTATATAAAGCGCGACACCGAAAGCTCCTATTACTATTCCGAAATCGTCGATCCGGCTTGGAGCTTCGAAAACCGCACCGAATTTCGTATTCGCGCCGACAAGCATACCATCAACACCGGACTAGCATTCCGCTACCAAGAGGTGAAGGCATATAACCACTTCTTCTTCGAGCCCGCCAGCGTGTGGGATCTCACCCGCTCCCGCGCGGACATCGACGCCTCTCGCTCCGCTAACTTCCCCGGTTTCGGCGCCTTCGAAGTCCCCGGATATCCCGGACGCTTCGCCGTCGCCGGCACGGTGGAAGGTGACACCAACGACTCTTCCCTCTTCAGCGTCGGCCCCTTCATCCAAGACAACATCAAAGTCACCGACAAGCTGGCCCTAGACCTCGGCGCCCGCGCCGACTTCGTGCAAGCCGAGTCCGAGGATCCCTTCGCCCGTGAGGTCGCGACCACCCTTCCCTTCCTCGGTCCACCCGCCTCCTACGACGATACCTCAATCCTCGCCAACCTCAACGGCAGCGTCACCTACGCAATCACCGAAAAACTTAAGGCGTATTTGACCTACAACTACAGTGAAAACTACGGCGGCGCGGTCGGCAACGGCGGCGGCATCAAGCCCAACTCCACCAACGGCGACTTCCGCCAGCCCAGCACCCTCTGGGAACTCGGCGTCAAGCAGTCCCTTCTGAATGACAAACTCTTCATCGGCGCCGCCCTCTTCAGCCAGAAACGCGTCGCCACCCAGCTCGACGGCTCCAGCCGTAACTTCAACTACGAAGGTTTCGAGATCGAGTTCAACTACCAGCCGAACAAAAACTTCTACGCCACGTTCTCCTACTCCTACCTCGACGCCTCCTCCGACCGTCCCCAGTTCGACGTCGGCAACGTGGCTTTTTACGACGGTGTCGGCGACCCCGCCGATCCTGCAAGCTACGCGCCCCACCCCGACAACGTCCGTTTCTTCCAAGTCGACAACGGCACCGGCAAATACCGCATCCAAGGCCTCCCGCGTAATCTCTGGAGTGCCCTCGCCACCTACAAATGGGATAGCGGCTTCGGCGTCAC
>JBBRHC010000271.1:0-5172 GCA_038223295.1 Opitutales bacterium | reverse complement strand
GTCAACCTCGGCATCATCCAGCGCGTGTTGCAAAACCTGCTGCGCGAGGGCGTGCCCGTGCTCGGCCTGCCGGTCATCCTGGAAGGCATCGCCGACTTCGCCCCGACGACCAAGAACCCGGACGATCTCAGCGAACTCGTGCGCCGCCGCCTCGGCCTGTATTTTATCGGCCAATACGAATCCCGCCCCGGCGTCGTCCGCGCGCTCACCCTCGATCCACGCTTGGAACAGGCTCTGGCCGCCCGCATCCACCGCACGCCGGGCGACGTCGGACTCGCGCTCGACCCGGTGCTCGGCCGCCACCTGCTCGAATACCTTTCGCGCGAAACCCCCGCGCTCTCCGAGGGCGGCGCGCCCGCCGTCGTGGTGGTAGGGGCCGAGATCCGCCTGCCGCTGCGGCGTTTTCTGGAGCCGTCCTTCCCGCGCCTGGTGGTGCTAGCCTACCAGGAACTGCCTGCGGCCACCGAGGTGGAAAACGCCGGCATCATCCCGGTGCCCGCCGGTCTTGCCGCCCCCGCGCCCATGCGCGTCGCCGCTTAAACTAATTTTGCCATGCCCGCCCTTGCTCCCACCGTCGCCGCCGCCCCCGGCACCTACCGTTTCGAAGTCGGCTCCGCCGCCGAGGCGGTGGCCACTATCCGCAGCCGCCTCGGCGCCGAGGCTCGTGTGTTGTCGGTGAACGGAAAATCCCGCCGCGGGCTCGGCCGTCTCTTCGGCGCGCCGCGTTTCGAGGTCGTCGCCGAGCTGCCCGAGCCGGTCGTCGCCCCGACCGCCGTCGAGCCGGCCGCCGCTCCGCTTTCCTCGCTCCCGCTCATACAGGGCGCGCGCCTGCCGCACGTGTTGCGCAAGGCCGGTTTCCCCGAGCGCCTCATTGGCCGTCTGGAGATGTCGCCCGGCTGGTCCCGCGCACTGGCCCGACCGCTGCACGAGGCGCTGGCCGATCTCTCGCGCGACCTGCGCGCCGCCGCCCGCCCCGCGCGTCCGCTGCCGGATCGCGTGGCCTTCCTCGGCGCCTCCGGCGTCGGCCGCACCACCGCCCTCTGCAAATGGCTTTCCCGCGAGGTCTTCACGAACAACCGCATGGGCCGCGTGTGGCGCGTCGAGTTCGACCGCCCTAATCCCGCTCCGGCGCTCGATGTGTTTGGCGAGGCGCTCGGCATCCGGGTCGATCACTACGCGCCGGGCGAAACCGCGACGCCGGCCGCGCCCGGCGAGTTCGTGCTCGCCGATCTGCCCGGCCTGCCCGCCGCCGGTTCCCGCGAGGCCGGGGCATTGTCGCGCTTTCTCGAACGCGAACAAATCACCGGCCGCGTGCTCGTGCTCAACGCCGCCTACGATGCCGATGCGCTTCGCGCCGCCTACGCGCGCGGCCGCGATTTCGGCGCCACCCATCTGGTCTGCACCCACCTCGACGAGACTCCGCGCTGCGGCCGCCTGTGGGAGTTTCTCATCGAGGGCGAGTTGTCGCCGCTGTTTCTCAGCACCGGCCCCGGTCTCACCGGCGAACTCGAAACCGACGTGCTCGGCCGCGTGCTCGCCCGCACGCTGCCGCTCTGCGGCGGGGAGGGCTTGTCATGAAATTCGCCGTCCTCGCCTTCGGCGCGCTCGGGTTCGCGGTGGTGGCCGTCGCCGGCTTCAGCGCGCACCGCCAGCCCGATCTCATCCTGCGCGACGCCGCCCTCGGCTGCCTCGTCACCGCCATCGTCGGCCGCTGGTTCTGGCGCGTGCTCGACCGCGCGTTCGCCGAGACGGTCGCCGCCCGACGGGCCGCCGCGCAGGCCGCCGCCGACGTCGCCGCATCCGCGGTCGCCGCCGCCCCTCTTCCCGCCGCCAAAACCACTCCCGTCCGTCCGGCCCTCGTGCCGAAGACCACCACCTCCGTTCGTTAACTTTTCCGCCTAATCCGCACCCGCTATGAACTCCGCCCTACAGTCCGTCATTGATTTCCCCGAAGCCGCCGCCCCCGTCTCTTCGTCCGCCTGGCGCGTTTACCAGTCGGCCGGCGGCACGGTGGACGAGAAGGAACTTCTGGAGCGTTACCTGCCGCTCATCCGCAACGTCGTCGACCGCATCAAGCTCGCCTTGCCCGCGCACGTGGACGCCGACGATCTCTACAGCGTCGGCGTCACCGGCCTGATCGCCGCCGTGCGCCGCTACAACCCCGAGCAACAGCACACCTTCGCCGGCTACGCCACCATGCGCATCCGCGGCGCCGTGCTCGACGAACTGCGCCGCCTCGACTGGTTCCCGCGCCGCGCCCGCGCCAAGGCCCGCAAGATCAAGGCCGCCATTTCCGAGCTGGAGCAAAGATTCGGCCGCGCCCCCACCGACGACGAAATCCGCACCCATCTCGGACTCACCGGCAAGGAGTATGACCACTGGATGGTCGAGGTCAGCCCGATCAGCTTCGTGGCCATCGACGACGCGGGCGAAAGCGACGAGGGCGGCGGCGGCAACCGCCACGACATGATCGCCGACGAACAGGCCATTCCCGTGCAAAATAAACTCGAAAGCGAAGAATTAGGCCAACTTGTCGCTCAAAAAATCCAGGAACTGCCCGATATACAGCGACGTGTCCTTGCGATGTATTACCACGAAAACATGCGGTTGGCCGAGATTGCGGCGGTGTTTAACCTCACCGAGTCGCGCATCTGCCAGATCCACTCGCGCGCCATCATCGGCCTGCGCGCGCAGATCGAAACCGCCCGCAATCGCTGAGGCCGGCGTTCCCGCCTGAGCGACCCGCGCCTCCTTCCGTCACCCGGCTTATTCCATGTTCATCATCATCGGCATTCTCATCGTCTTCGGAGCCACCATCGGCGGCTTCATGATGGCGGGCGGCAACCCCGGCGTGCTGCTCCACTTGTCGGAGTTTGTCGTCATTCTCGGCATCGCCCTGGGCGTGCTGATCATCTCGACGCCCATCCACGTGATCAAGGAGATGGTCGCCAAACTCAAGATGGCGATCGTCGGCAAAACCGACACGAAGGAAAACTACGTCGAGCTTTTGAAGATGCTCTACGAGATTTTCATGATCGGTCGCCGCAGCGGTCTCATCGCCTTGGAGGAACACGTCATGAGCCCCGGCACCAGCGCCATTTTCAACAAATACCCCGCGTTCACCGCCAACCACGAGCGCATGGAGTTTCTCATCAATGGCCTGAAGCCCGTGATCGACGGCAAGATCAAGCCCGACCAGCTCGAGTCCCTCCTCATGGATGAACTCAGGGCCAAGGCCGAGGAGGCCACCCACCCGGTGCACGCCTACCAGATGATCGGCGATTCGCTGCCGGCCATCGGCATCGTCGCCGCCGTGCTCGGCATCATCAACACCATGTCCTCCATCGCCGACGGACCCGAGGCCGTCGGCGCCAAGGTCGCCGCCGCGCTCACCGGCACGATGCTCGGCATCTTCGTCTCCTACGGCATGGTCAACCCGGTTGCCAATCGCATCTCCGCGATGGACGCGGACAAGACCGCCTACCTGCGCTGCATCGTCTCCGCCGTCTCGGGTTTCGCCAAGGGCCTCGCGCCCATCACCGCGATCGAGATCGCCCGCCGCACCGTTTCCCACAACTGCCAGCCCGGCGGCGAGGAACTTGAGACTCTCCTCAAGTCGCTCAAGTAAACGTCTCCACGCACAGTTCCTCCAACCCTCAACCCAATAATAATATGGCTGGCAAAGGTGGCGCCTGGAAAGTGGCGTTTGCAGATTTCATGACCGCGATGATGGCCTTTTTTTTGGTCATGTGGCTTACCGCGCAGGACAAGGAGGTGCTCGTCGCCACCTCGAAGTATTTCCAAAGCCCGTTTAGCTCCCCGCTCGAAAACAAGTCGGGCCTGCTCAACTTTGAATCCAACAAACCGGCCAACACCAGCGGTGGCGACAAAGGCGAAGCCGGTGGCGGCAGGGCCAGCACCTCGGCCCAGAGCGTGGACCTCCAATTCCTCAACTCCGTGGCCAAGGACGTCTACAAACTCCTCAACCTCGACGAATCCAACGCCGAGAAACCCATCGACGTGCAGGTCACCAGCGACGGTCTGCGCATCACGCTCTTCGACCGCGCCAAACAGCCGCTTTTCGAGGAGCGCACCGCGCGCTTCACCACCTGGGGCGACTTCGCCATGCAGAGCCTCGCCTGGATGATCGAACGCAATGATTTCAACATCGTGATCGAGGGCCACACGCGCACCGGCCTCGCGTTGCCTCAGGCCGACTATGGCTCGTGGGAACTCTCCGCCGACCGCGCCAACGCCGCGCGCCGCGCCCTCGTCCACTACGCCGTCGCCGAGCGCCAGGTCGAACGCGTCACCGGCTTCGCCGACACCCGCCCCGTCCCTCTGATGCCCGCCGAGGCCGAGGCCAACCAGCGCGTCACGCTCAGTCTCCGCGTCGGCCGGAAAAAATCCATCGGCTCTCCCTCCGCGACCGAAAACCCGCCCCCCCGGTGAAATCCTTCCTCTCCGACCGTCCGCGCATCGGCACGCCTGTCCCGCCCGCGCCCCCCGTCTCCGCCTTCGCCCACGCGGCGGGCGGGTCCGCGCCGGTCGCGCGCCACGTCCACCCGGGCGAGGGCACGCGCATCGATTGCGTGCGCGAGGGCGACCGCATCACCCGGCTCGTGATCACGTGCGCCTGCGGCGAGCGCATCGAGATCGACTGCCTCTACGCCGCCGGCAAGTGATGCGCCGACGCCATCCGATCCTGCCGGCCCTCGCCGCCCAGGGCGCGGCCTGGCTGCTCGTCGCGGCGCTGGTCCTCGCGGGGTTCCATCTTCTCGGTTTGCGGCCGCCGTTCCTCGCGGCCGTCGCCCTTCAGGCCGCGTTGGCCGCCGGCCTCGGCGCGCGCCAGGGCTTGCGCGGCGGCTGGCTGGTGTTCCAGGCCGCGTTCCTGCCCGCCGCGGTTTTGCTGCACGGGCTCGCGCTGCCGCCCTGGGCCTGGCTCGCGGCCTTTCTGGTGGTGCTCCTTTCCAACTGGAACAGCTTCCGCCACGGCGTGCCGCTCTACCCCACCGGCGCCGCCGCCACCCGGGCGCTGGCCGGGTTGTTGCGCGACCGCGCCCCCGGTTTCCGCTTCATCGACCTCGGCAGCGGACTGGCCGGCACGCTTTGCCGGCTGGCGCGGGTGTATCCGGAAAGCCACTTCACCGGGGTCGAGACCGCCCCGTTGTC
>JBBRHC010000270.1:0-5175 GCA_038223295.1 Opitutales bacterium | reverse complement strand
GGCGAGGATCTGGCGGAGGCGGGTGGGGTCGCTCTCGATCCAGGCGGGAAGGGTGGGGTCGATGCGGTAGGCGAGGTCGATGCCGCGCTGGGCGGCGACGGGGGCGAAGAGGTCGGCGGTCTCCTCGACGAGGGAGGCTAGGTCGAAGGGGATGACCTCGAGCTCGAGGTGGCCGGACTCGATCTTGGAGAAGTCGAGGATGTCGTTAATAATGGTGAGGAGGGTCTCGCCGGATTGGCGGATGGTGTTGACCGAATCGCGCTGGTCGGCGTCGAGGTGGGTATGGAGGAGGAGGCTGGTCATGCCGATGACGCCGTTCATGGGGGTGCGGATCTCGTGCGACATGGAGGCGAGGAAGTCGCTTTTGGCGCGGGAGGCGGCGTCGGACTCGATCTTGGCGCGGCGGAGTTCGCGCTCGGTCTCGACGCGGGGGGTGATGTCGGTGGCGAGGAGGATGAAGTTTTGAAGGAGGCCGTCGGCGGCGTAGACGGGTTGGAGGTCGACGGAGAGGTCGTAGTGGCGTCCGTCGCGGGTGCGGCAGGCGATGTCGGTGGCGAGGGAATCGCCGGCGTCGAGGGCGGTGCGGAGGCGGAGGGTGGCGGCGGGGTCGGCGGCGGCGAGGATTTGGACGGCGGGCCGGCCGACGGATTCGGGGAGGGTGCGACCGAGGAGGCGGGTGAAGGCGTCGTTGACCCAATCGATGGCGCCGTCGGGGCGGGCGATGACGACGATGTTATCGGTGCGGGCGGCGACGAGGCCGAGTTTGCGTTCGGCGAGCTGGGAGGCGCGGAGGGCGGCCTCGGCCTGGCGGCGTTCCTCGACCTCGGCGCGGAGTTGGGTGTTGGCGTGTTCGGTGAGGCGCTGGCCGTTGCGGGCGACGCGGGCGAGGTGGACGGAGATGCCGAGGAGGAGGGTGATGCCGAGGCCGGTGAAGAGGGCGAGGTCGGGGAGGCGGCGGCGGGTGAGGGCCTCGTCGCTCTGGATGGGGGCGAGGGCGATGCGGACCCGGCGCTCGAAGATGGTGTAGTCGAGCTCGAGGGCTTCGGGGATGGGTTGGTCGCGGCTGAACGCATCGCGGGTGTCGAAAACGGGGATGCTGGCGACCTGGATGGAGTAGTGGTGGGTGTTGCGGTAGCCGAGGCGGCGGTCGAGCTGTTGAAAGAACCGGGCGTAGGTGTAGTCGGCGGTGGCGTAGCCGGAGGCGCCGTCGAGGGTGAGGATGGGGGAGTAGATGCTGAAGCCGGGGCCTTGGCCGGGAATGGCGAGGGTGCCGGAGACGGCGGGCAGGGCGGCGGCGCGGGCGCGGAGCATGGCTTCGGAGCGGAGGTCGACGGTCGAGTGGTCGAAGCGGGCGAGGCCCTCGTTGCCGCCGGGGGGGTAGAACCAGAGGGTGCGGCCCTGGGGGCCGAGCCAGGAGAGGGACTGGGCGGCGGGGGGGGCGGGGGTATCGGAGGCGTCGTTGGCGAGGAAGGTGAGGGCATCGGCCTCGCGGACGATGGGGCTGGCGCCTTCCAGGAGGCTCCAGCGGCGGGAGATGCGCTCGAGCAGGGCGGACTGGCGCTCGATCTCGAGGTTGATGGCGGAGGCGAGGGTTTTGAGGGTGGTGCGGGTGGTGTGGGTGTAGAAGGCGCGTTCGCGTTCGCGGAGGCCGGTGTAGAGGATGAAGGTGACGACGGCGGAGGTCACGACGACAGGCACGGGCAGCCAACCGGGTGCGGAGTCGGTGTGGGCTTTGTGGAAGTGCCAGGCGGAGGTGAGGAGGGCGGCGCCAAAGAGCAGGGCGAGACTGCCGGCGTAGGGGGAGAGGGTGCCGTTGGTGGCCCAGCCAAAGCCGCCGGGGAGGCTGAGGATGTGGCCGAGCACGGCGGCCGAGCCGATGGCGGCATAGAGGGACCCGACGATGCCGAGGGCGAGGGCCTGGCCGGTGGTGGCGCGGAGGGTGCGCGGGTAGAGGACGAGGCCGGCGCTGAGCGCGGACAGGGCGGTGAGGGGCGGCATGCGGCCCGGGAAGGGGGTGCTGGCGTTGGCGAGGAAGTCGCGGGCGATGAGTTGATCGAGGCCGAGGTCGAGGCCGAAGGTGTGCTGCGCCAGGGTGAGGCCGCCGATGAGCGCGGGCAGCAGGGCGATGCGGGCGACGAGCGCGTGACGTTGGAGCCGGCAGAGCAAGGCGCTCCCCAGAATGAGGTAACAGAAGGCGGTGTTGGCCTTGACCGGGAAGAGGCCGGGGCGCAATTCGACCAGAATCTCGATCTCCAACCACCAACCGAGGAGGATGAGCAAACCGCCAAGGGCGACGAGGGCGGCGAGGATGGACGCGGTCCGCCGGGAGCTCGCAAAGGGCGCGAGAAGCGGATGGGGGGCGTGCTTCATCGTGAAGGTAACGAAAACTTTATGAAAACCGACGCAGGGGCGAGGGCAAAGCCGATGCGGTGTGCATCTACGGGCGGGCGGTCTCGACCGAGGGCGCGGGAGGGGTGACGGGTGGCGGCGGAGGCGCGGGGGCGGGCGGTTCCGGGGCGGGGGCGGGGGCCGAGGCGGGGGCGGATTTGGAGCGGTTGCCGAGGATGCGGCGGAAGAGCTGGGTGGGGCCGTAGCTGAAGATCCAGGCGGGGGAGTCGAGGGTGCCTTCGAGCTCGACCTCGAGAACGCTGGAGAGGGGGGTGAGCACGAGGCCGACGGTGGAACTGATGAAGCCGGTGCGTTGCTCGAAGGGGCGGACCTTGGCGCTAAAGTCCAGGGCGCCGTCGGTGAGGGTGTAGTCGCCGACGGCCTCGACCAAGGCGGAGTGGCCGCTGAGGCGAAGGGTTTCAAAGCCGAGGCGGTCGCGCTTGAGGGCGAAAACCGCCTCGGCGGTGGTGAGATCCACGGTGGCGAGGCCGATGCCGAGGTCGGCGAGGAGGGTGGAAAAACCGCCGAGCAGGCGGATGTGGGCGAGGTCGGCTTGGGTGATGCGGGCGGTGCCGCGACCGGTGTAGGCGAGGGGATCGGCGAGGGGGCCGGTGGCGGCGAGGGTGAGGTCGAGGCGGCCGAGGAGGGGCTTGTCGTCCTTGGGCGCGGGGGCGGGTTTGACCGGGCCGGGCGGGGTGGGCGGGGCGGGGCGGGTGGCTTGAAACTCGCGCCAGCGGGCGAGGGCGAGATCGAGGTCGGCGTCGGCGAGGGCGAGGTCGAACGCGAGCTGGCGGTCGGTGGCGGTGCCGCGGAGGGCGGCCTGGCCGGTGGCGAGGCCGGTGGCGTAGCCGGCGCGGATTTTATCCAGAAACAGGTCGGCGTCGCGGCGTTCGAGGCGGAGGGATAGGTGATCGAGCGGGAAGCCCTGGTAACGCAGGGGGGCGGCGGTGGCGAGGTCGAGGGTGTAGCGTTGGCGGCCGGCCGACTCGGGGGGGGCGGCGGGGCCGAAGACCTCGCCGACGAGGTGGATGACGGGCGGGGCGTCGAGGGCGAAGGGGGCGATGATGCCGGGGCCGTCGGCAGCGAAGAGTTTGGGCAGGGCCTCGGGGGGGAAATCGGCGTGGACGTCGAAAGCCATGGAGACCCAGGCGTCTTGGTCGGGGGTGAGGCGGCGGGAGAAGCGGCCGTCGGCGGTGTAGGGGCCGTCGGTGGCGTGGAAGTGGAGGATCTCGAAAAAGCCGTTCTCGACCCAGACGCGGGCGGCGACGGTGGCGAGCGGGAGAGCGCGAAAGGTCATGGGGCCGGAGCTGGCGCCGACGAAGACGGTGGTGCCGCGGGGGACGCGCCAGTTGCCCTGGATATCGATCTCGGCGGTGGGCGGGACGGAGCCGAAGGCGAAGTCGGCCCAGAGGCGATCCCACCAGCCGGAGAACCAGCCCTCGATGATCATGGGGCGGAGCCGGCCGCCGAGGAGGAAACGGAACGCGAGCGTTTCGGTATCCATCTCGTAGCTGCCGGTGGCGCGGGAATCGGCGCGGACGGCGAGCAGGTGGTCGGCGAGGAAGCGGTGCGCGGCGGGCTCGTAGAGGAGCTCGCCGGAGGCGCGGTCGAAGGCGACGTCGCGGGCGACGACGCGACCGGTGGCGAGGCGGGCGGCGAGGCGGGCGGGGACGCCGCCGGGGGCGAGGGCGGCGTCGAGATCGAGCCGGACGGGATCGGGGAGGGTGAGGATGGCGCGGGTTTTTTCGGGCAGGAAGGGGCGGACGACTTCCAGGAGGGCGGGGGTGACCGAGCCGGAGGCGGTGACGGAGCCGGAGCGGTCGGCGGGCAGGCCTGAGGCGGTGAAATGCCAGGGGGCGTCGGCGAGGCGGGTGGAGAGGTCGGCGGCGAGGCGACGGTCGGCGGGGGAGTAGCGGAGGGCGGCGACGAGGGGCAGGGGCGGGAGGTCGGTATCGGTTTTGCGGATACTACTGACGGAGAGGTCGGCGACGAGGGCGGCGCGATCGGGGGCGCGGAGGCGGAGGGAGATGTTGTCGGCGGCGAGGGCGAGTCCGGGCGGGGAGGCGAGCCGGGCGGCGTCGAGGCGGACGACCGAATCGGCGGGGTCGGCGAAGGGGAAGGCGAGGGTGAGGCGCACGGACTCGAGGGTGGCCCCGGCGAGGCGGGCGGGGATGAGCGGGTGGTCCGGAACGAGGAGGGAGGGCACCTCGCCGGCGACGATGAGATCGGTGTCGGCGAGGGTGATGCGCAGGCTGCGGATGGAGTCGAGGGGGAGGTCGGCGAGGCGGCGGTAGATGAGGGCGGCGCGGCGGATGATTGCGCGGACGGCCTCGTCGGGCGCGGGGCCGGTGCGGGGGGCGGCGGGGGGGGCGAGGGCGGGCAGTGCGCCGGTGAAGGCGGTGGGGATGGCGAGGACGCGGGCGCTGGATTGCGTGAGTTGCCAGACCGGCGAGGCGGGGTCGCGGACGAGGCGGAATTCACCGCCTGCGAGGAGGGGGAGATCGGCGCCGGACGGGGAGAAGAGGGCCGGGAGGGCGAGGGTGAGGCCGGTGACTTCGACGCGGGAGAAATGGACTTCGCCGCGCAGGAGTTCGCGGCGGCGGAGCTGGAGGGCGACGGCGCGGGCTGAGGCGAACTCGACGGGGTCTTCGGCGGCGGTGGCGGTGACGAGCCCGACGCGGGGCTCGATGACGAGCACGCGGCCGCGGGGGTCGAGCCAGAGGGCCTCGGCGCGGAAGGAGAGACCGTCGGCGGCGAGGCGTTTGGTCAGGGTCGCCACAACGAAGT
>JBBRHC010000269.1:0-5190 GCA_038223295.1 Opitutales bacterium | reverse complement strand
GTGCCTGTGGTGGGCGGGTGGTGTGCTTTTTTGTGTTTTTTTTTCCGCTTTTGGGGGTTTTCCCCTCGGGTTTTTCGGGGGTGGGGGGGGGGGGGGGCGGGGCGAGGCGCCAGGTGTGCTCGCGGTCTTGGTCGGTGAGGTAGGTGAGGCCGGAGGAGCGGGGGAGGGCTAGGACAGTGAAGGCGCCGCGCGTTTCCAGGGTGAGCGGGGCGGAAGTGGCGGGGTGTATCGAGGGCTCGGTGGGCCAGGGGGCGCGGAGGTCGGCGAGGGTGGCGGGGAGGGCCTCGCCGTGCTGGATCATCCAGCGGGCGGCGAGGCCGGCGCGGATGACGCGCTGGGAGGCGAGGTCGTCGGCGAGTCGCTCGAGTTGCCAGCCGGTGATGCTCCAGGAGGGGAGCGCGTCTTGGTCGACGGCGGACCCGGCGTCCGGGGCGGGAAGGGGGGCGGGGTTGAGGGCGGGCCAGCGGCCGGCGCGGGCTTCGCGGAGGGCGGCGTCGAGCGCGAGGGTATCGTCATAGTGCGCGGCGTGGGCGGTGGCGGCGTGTGGGGTGATGTGGCGCAGGAGGGAGAGGAAGGTGTTGAAGCCGGGGGGCGTTTCTTCGCCGGAGTCGGTTTCGCCGAGCCAGCGGGTCGAGCGGATGCGGGCCTCGATGATGGCGCGGTGGGCGAAGGCGAGCAGGGCGGGCTCGTCGGTCTGGTCGGCGAGCTGGCGCAAGGTCTCGGCGGCGACGGGGGCGGGATCGGCGAGGGTGTTTTCGATCACGCGCCAGAGGTCCTGGCGGGCGTCGCGATCCTGGTCGTAGTTCCACCAATGGGGCGCGGTGCGCAGGTGGCGGAGGGCGAGGAGGCCGCTCGTGGCGGCTTGGAGGGCCTCGGCGCGGCGACCGTAGCGGTGGAGGTCGGCGGCCTCGGCGGCGAGTTGGGTGAAGGCGAGGGTGAGGCCGTGGGAGGCGAGGGCGTCCGGGGCGGAGGGGAAATCGGCCGGGAGGGCAAAGGCGGGGCGGTCGGCGGCCTGGGTGAGGAGGGTGAGGGTGCGGGCGCGGTCGGGGGGCTCGGTGGAGCGCTCGCCCCACTGGGCGGAGAGGAGGCGGTCCAGCTCGAGGAGCGGGAGGGCGGCGTTGTCGGTGTCGGGCACGGCTGCGTAGACGGGCGGGGTGCCAACCGCGAGGCCGGCGGCGGTGGCGCGGGTCTGGGCGGCGGCGATGCGGCGCTCGCCGCGGTGGGTGTTGACCGCGATGGCGAAGGCGAGGCCGACCACGAGCAGGGCGGCATACCCGGCGACGGCCAACCCGACCGCGCCCCAGCCCGGACGCGGGCGGCGGATGCGCTCTTCGAGGCCGCGCACGAGTTGCAGGCGCTGCGGGGTGCCGAGGGCGGGGGCGAAGACGCGGCGGAGCTCGCCGAGGAGGCGTTTGACGACGGTCTCCTCGGGCGCGTCGGGGGCGAGTTCGGCGCGGAGGGTTTTGACCAGGCGGGCTTGTTTCCACTCGACGGGCAGGCGGAAGAGGGTGAACACGCCGATGATTTTGAGCAGGATGCTATCGGCGGCGTAGCCAACCGCTATGAGGCCCAGCGCGCTGAGGGCGTTGAAGGCGACACGGAGCAGCGGGAAACGCGATACGAGGGCGTAGTCGGCGATCTGGCCGCCGTCGAGCGGGAGGAGGGGGAGCAGGTTGAAGGCGTTGAAAACGAGGACGAGCAGACCGGCCTCGTGCATAAACCCGGGCGAGGGGCTGGCGTCGGCGAAAAGCAGGAGCGCGAGGCCCACGAAAATTCCGGGGACGGGGCCGAGGAAGAGGATGACCAGGTGTTTCCAGGGGGCGAGGACGAGGCGGTCGTGGCCGATGGCGACGCCGCCCAGGAAGGGGAGAAAGAGGAGCTGTGTGTCTTTGTAACCGAAGTAGCGCATGCCGGCGAGGTGGCCGGCCTCGTGAAAGGCGAGGGCGGCGATGAGCACGAGGCCGAGGCCGGGGGAGAGCGTCCAGCGCAGGGCGAGGGCGAAGAACACGAGGCTGCCGACCATGAGGAGAGTCTTGGGCAGCCAGGAGAAACGGGCGCGCTGGAGGACGAGCATCTGGCCGTAGTGGCGCCACTCGATCGCGGTGTGGGCGGCGGCGGAGAGGTGGGCGGTCGGCGCGGGGTCGGCGGCGCGGGCGGCCTTGGCCTCGGCGGGCTGGGCGCGGCCGAGGCGGCGGGCGGCGGCGAAGGCGGGGCCCCAGCGCAAAGTCAGGGTGCCGTCGGGCTCGGGGGTGGCGTCGCCGGAGGCGAGCAGACGCTCGCGGGCGGAGTCGGTGAGGGTCTGGCCGCGGGCGACGCTGGCTTCGAGATCGAGCACGAGGGGGCGGGCGCCGGCGGCGATGGCCTGGGCGAGGCGGGCGCGGTGGCGGGCGAGCAAGGCGTCGAGCGGGGCCTTGGGGAGAGTCTCCGGGTCGAGTTGCGCGGGGTAGGGGACGACCGGCGTCTCCAAGTGGGAGGCGGTGCCGAGTTCGCGGCCATCGTCGAGGGTGGTGGTGAGGACGAGGTAACAAGCGCCGTCGCGCGCGCTGGAGGCGTGGGCGCGGAGGTAGGCGGTGATGGGTACGCCGGGGAGGGCGTAGAGGAGGGCGGGGTCGTCGAACTCGGGGCCGAGGGCGGTGCGATTGACGAGGGCGCCTTGGCGGCGGAAACCGGCGGCGAGCAGGGTGTCGGCGAGCGGACGGGCGGCCTCGGAGAACCACGCGGGGATGTCGGCTTCGGGCAGGCGTTGGACCCGCTCCGCGCCGAAACGCAGGCGGCGGAGCACGCGGACCACGGCGAGGAGTTGGGCGAGTTTAAGGGCGGGCCAGATGAGCAGGACGGGGAATAACCACTTGAGGGTATTCATCCGCCTAGTGCCTGGGGGGCGCTGGGTTATGGCGAGGAAAAAATTGGGGGCGAGGGGCGAGGGGCAAGGGGCGAGGGGCGAAGAGGGGCGAGGGGATCTTTGCGCTCCCGCGCAGGGCTGCGGGAAACGGCTACAGGCCGGTGGCGCGGAGGTGGTCGGCGAGGCGGAGACTGAGGGCGGCGAGCGTGCGCACGGGGTTGGCGGCGGAGCTGAAGGGCATGACCGACATGTCGCAGACGTGGAGGCCGGGATGGCCGATGACCTGGAGGTTGTCATCGACGACCGAGGCCGGGGCGAAGGGGGCGTGGATGGCGGGTTTGGCGCGCATGCGGAGCGTGCCGACGGCGTGGTGGACGGTGCCGCGTCCGAAGCCGAGGCCCTGGCCAAACCAACCGTTCTCGGAGCGCACGGGCTGGCTGTGGCGGCGGAAGGAATCGAAGACCCAGCCGGTGACCTCGTTGAGTACCCAGAAGATCTCGGCGTAGGATTTGCGCCACTCGGCGAGGGCGGGGAAACGGTCGTCGGCGAGGGCGTCGAGCCAGTGCAGGTTGCGAAAATCGACGGGCGGGCGGAAGGGGGGCGCGCCGGCGGCGTCGAAGCGCAGGGAGTTGCCGTCGTCGAGGCAGTTGCCGAAGCTGAATTTTACGCTGAGGCGGGAGTCGCCGTGCGGGGTGATCGGGGTGTGGGGACTGGCGGGATCGTTTTCGCGGAGGTGCCAGTATTCGTGGTTGAGGTTGATCTCGACGTTGAAGGGAAAGCGCACGCGACTGATGCGATGGCCGCCGGCCCACTCCTCCAGGCCGCGCGAGTAGAGCACGATTTTGGCGTGGCTATCGCGCGGCAGGGGCAGGTCGCCGAGGTGGGTGACGAAGGCCTCGACGGCGTCGGTCGTGGGGTGGTCGGTGAGGCCGCGACCGACGAGGGCGCGCGACCCGGGCGGCAGGGCGGCGTGGACGGGGGAGCGGCGGATGATCTTGGGGCTCTCGAGGGAACCGGCGGCGAGCACGACGCGGCGCGCGGTGAAGACGCGGTCGGGCGCGGTGGCGGGGCCGAGGGTATCGCTGCAATGCACCTCGTAGCGACCGTCGGGGCGGGGCACGACGCGATCGGCGTAGTGGTTGAGCACGAGATTCAGGCCCTGCGGTCCGGCGTGGGCGCGCGAGCCGAGCTGGTTGCCCAGCAGCTCGGCGGTGTTGAAGACGCCGGAGGACTCGCGGAAGAAGTCGGCGGCGGGCGCGCCGTCGGGGCGGAGATAGGGCTGGTGGAGCGCGCGGGGCGTCTCCTCGACCAGGAAGTGCTCGGCGAGGCGGCTGGCGCGCAGGCGGGCGACGACCTGCCGCGCGTGCGCGCCGAGGGTGCGGGAGGCGTTCATCGCCTCGCCGGCGGGGGCGAGGCGGACGGCGAGATCGGCGGAGACGGCGGGCGGGAAAAACCCGAGCTCCCACGGCTGCAGAGTCGGGATGAGGCCGGACCAGAAAATGGAACGCCCGCCAAAATTTATCTGCGGTTGCTCGTGGATGTAAAGGCGGTCGTTTTCGCCGCTGGTTTGGGTGAAGTTGGCGACCTTGAAGCGGCTGGCGACGGCGGCGTTGGGCTGGCGGGTGACGTTGTAGACGTGGGTGGGGAAGAGGTAGGAGCCCGCCTCGATGACGAGGATGCGGCGCGAGTCGCCCAGGCGGTCGGCGAGCTCGTCGGCGAGGATGCCTCCGCCCATGCCGGAGCCGACCACGATGAGATCGAAATCCCCGTCGGGGCCGGCGTATTGGGTGAA
The DNA here is from genome assembly GCA_038223295.1 of Opitutales bacterium. Classification (GTDB taxonomy): domain Bacteria; phylum Verrucomicrobiota; class Verrucomicrobiia; order Opitutales; family Opitutaceae; genus IMCC26134_A. The sequence continues at coordinate 556 of JBBRHC010000269.1, read as the reverse complement.
CATCCCCGGCTGGGCCGGAGACGGCTGGGAAATCAAACCGGGGTAGGCTTCGCTGGTGAACGCGGCGCACATGGGAGTGAGGGGTGGACGGGAGAGCGGAGGGAGGGTGGGGGGGAGAACGAATCCGCCTTTGTGGAAGTGGATGTGACTTTGGTTCCAGTGGTTTACGTGCGCGGGGGCGGGGCGTCACGGAGGGTTTCCAGGCGCGGAGCCTGAACGGGTGGTGAGGTGTTCCCGGATGGCGAGGGCCGGGGCCGACGGGAGCCGACGGGAGAGGAGACGCAGGGGAACGGCGGGGGGATGGAGTCAGCGGCGGTGGGTGTCGGCGGGGGTGTTCCAGTTGGCGAAGAGCGGGCGGAGGTCGGGGGTGATGGCGAGCGGGCGCATCCAGCCGGCGGATACGGCGGCGGCGAGCAGGGGCTGGAGCGCGAGACGGCGGCTCGCGAGGGCGGCGGAGACGGCGGCGCGGGCGTCGGGGGAATTTGGATACACGGCGCACAGCGGCTCGAAGGCGCCGTCGGCGTCGGGGAGGGCGTCGGGGGGGGCGTAGCGGAGG
>JBBRHC010000268.1:0-5228 GCA_038223295.1 Opitutales bacterium | reverse complement strand
AACGGGCGGGAGGACACGGAAAAAATACCGGTAAAATTCGCCGCGCGGGTGGAGTGGAGGAGCCCGGACGGATAGCGTGGCGGATGAAAAATAAAATCTTGGGAGTGATGGTGGCGGGAGTGGCGCTCGGGTGGGCGGGGTGCCAATCGACGCCGGAAAAGCGGATCGCGAAGGACGCGGATGCATTCGCGGGGATGCCGGCGGAGGTGCAGGCGAATATCCGGGCGGGGAAGGTCGAGGTCGGCTACACGGCAGCCCAGGTGTTGCTCGCCAAAGGGGAGCCGGATCGGAAAGGGAGGAGAACGACGGCGGCGGTCGAGGAGGAGGTGTGGACCTACGATCGGGGCAAATCCGGGCTGGGGTTTGGCTTGGGCGTGGGCGGAGGGAGTGGCGGTCTGGGCGGCGGGGTGGGGGTAAGCACGGGCGGACGGGCGCCCGAGGTGGCGATGCGCGTGATGTTCGTCGGAGGGGCGGTGACGACGGTGGAGGATAACACGCGTTAGCAGCCTATAGCATATGGGATCTCGCGTTCTTCCAATGTACTTAAGGATTTTAGTCACGGAGGACACGGAGCTCCGACACGGAGAACACAGAGCCAATCTTTGATGAAAAGGACGGCCGGATTTTTCCCGGCGACCTTTGGGTCCGCGCTCCGGCCTGGCCCGGTGGCCTGATCTGAAAATCAGACGCTACAGCCTACGCGGGCGGGGGCGGGGGCGGGCTACTTGCGGTTGAGCTGTTTGGCGCCGATGTCGCGGCGGTAGTATTTGGTGGCGCAGGTGATTTGCTCGCAGGCGCGGTAGGCAGTGTCGGCTGCCTGGCGGAGGGTGGGGGCCATGGCGGTGACGCCGAGCACGCGGCCGCCGGAGGTGACGAGCTGGCCGCCGGGGTTGCGGGCGGTGCCGGCGTGCAGGATTTGCACGCCGGGGACGAGGGCGGCGGGGATGTTGATGACGTCGCCTTTGTTGTAGGCATCGGGGTAGCCCTGCGCGGCGATGACGACGCAGAGGGCGTGCCCGGGGTGCTCTGCGGCGCGACCTGAGGCGTGTACCTGGCCGGTGGCGGCGCGCCAGAGCAGGCCGAGCAAATCCTCGGCGAGGCGGGGGAGCACTGCCTGGGTCTCGGGATCGCCGAAACGGGTGTTGTACTCGAGCACGCGGGGGCCCTCGGGCGTGAGCATGATGCCGATGAAGAGCGTGCCGCGGAAGTCGATGCCCTCGGCGGCGATGGCCTCGACGGAGGGGCGCACGATCTCGGTCTCGATGCGGTCGAGAAGGGCGGGGGTGACGACGTCGGCGGGGGAGTAGGCGCCCATGCCGCCGGTGTTGGGCCCGGTGTCGCCGTCGCCGACGCGTTTGTGATCCTGGGAGGTGGGGAGGATGGTGTAGTTTTTACCGGATACGACGACGAGGATGCTGGTCTCCTCGCCGACGAGGCAGTCCTCGATGAGCACCTGGGAGCCGGCGACGCCGAATTTGTTGCCGGCGAGCATGTCCTGGATGGCGGCCTCGGCCTCGGGCAGGGTCTGGGCGACGACGACACCCTTGCCGGCCGCGAGGCCGTCGGCCTTGACCACGATGGGAGCGCCGCGCTCGCGTACGTAGGCGAGGGCGGGCCCGACCTCGGTGAAAATGCCGGCGGGCGCGGTGGGGATGCCGTGCTTGAGGAGAATTTGTTTGGTGAAAACCTTGGAGGCCTCGAGGCGGGCGCCGTCGGCGCGAGGGCCGTAGGCGGGGATGTTTTCCCGGGCCAGGGCATCGACGAGACCGAGGGAGAGCGGGACCTCGGGGCCTACGACGACGAAGGCGACGCGCTCGCGGCGGGCGAGGGCGATGAGCCCCGGAATATCGTCGGCGGAGACGGGGAAACAGGTCACCTCGGCCCCGATGCCGGCATTGCCGGGCGCGCACAGGACGCGGGGGTGGACGGGGCTGGCGACGAGGGATTTGACCAGGGCGTGTTCACGGCCGCCGGAACCAACGACAAGAACGGAGGAGGGGAGGGACATGGCGGAAACGGGCAATGACCACGGACCACGCCTCAATGTTCAATGGCGAAGGTGGGCGGCGGCGGGCGGGTGGTGTAACCGGAAGCGATGCCAGGGGGGGCGAAAGTGAGCATGGGCGTGTCCCACCCATGGGATCGGAGGCGAACGGGCGGGATGCCCATTAGCTCACGGGCGGGACGGCTCAGAGCAGGACGAGGTCGTCGCGGTGGACGACTTCGAGGTGTTTGCGGGCGGGGTAGAGGGGTTTTACCTGTTCGCTGGAGAGGCCGGCGATGCGGGCGATCTCGGTGTCGCTGAAGGCGGTCTCGCCGCGCGCGATCACGGTGTCGTCGGGGGCGACGATGTTCACGATATCGCCGGCGGCGAAACGGCCGCGCGCGCCGGTGACGCCGATGGCGAGCAGGCTGCGGCCCTGGTCGCGCAGGGCGGGCACGGCGTTGGCGTTGACCAGGACGCTGCCGGTGGGGCGCTGGTAATGGGCGATCCAGCGTTTGCGGGACTCGAGGGGGACGCCGCTGGGGACGAAATAGGTGCCGGGGTTGTCGCCGCGGAAGAGGCGGGCGAGGATATCGGGCTCGGCGCCGCTGGCGATAAAGACGCCGCAGCCGGAGCGGAGGGCGATTTTTGCGGCGGTGATCTTGGAAATCCTGCCGCCGGTGGCGGTGACGTCGGTCGTGCCGCCGGCCATGGCCTCGATCTCGGGGGTGATCTTCGCGACGACGGGTAGGATCTTGCCCGTGCCCGGCATGTCGATGAGGCCGGGGGCGGTGGAGAGGATGACCAGTTGCTCGGCGTCGATGAGGCCGGCGACGAGGGCGGAGAGGGTGTCGTTGTCGCCAAACTTGATTTCGGCGGCGCTGACGGTGTCGTTCTCGTTGATCACGGGGACGACGTCGTAGTCGATCAGCTCCTGGAGGCAGGCCTTGACGCCGAGGTGGCGGGCGCGGGAGCGCAGGTCCTCGTGGGTGAGGAGGACCTGGGCGACGGTGGTCTGGTGCGGGTCGAAGGCGCTCTGCCAGGTCTGCATGAGCAGGCTTTGGCCGATGGCGGCGCAGGCCTGTTTTTTAGAGACGTCGGCGGGCTTTTTTTTGAGGGCGAGGCGACCCATGCCGAGGCCGACGGCGCCGGAGGAGACGACGATCACCTCCACCCCGGCGGTGCGCAGGCCGGCGATGCCGGCGGCGAGGGCGGCGATGCGCGCCGTATCCAGTTGACCGATACCATGGGTGAGCACGCCGGTGCCGAGCTTGACGACGATGCGGCGGGGGAGGGCGGGCATGGGTATCGGATAAGTTTAAGGGAGAAGTTTAAGTGCAAGGGCCGGAAAGCGGTGGGCTATGCCGGGATTTCATGCTTCAACTTATACTTAAGACCTCGACGGCGCGCTTCGCGTCATCAGCCGACGGTGAGGAGGTCTTTTTCCTTTGTAGCCAGGTGTTTGTTGATCTCCTCGATGGATTTGTCGGTGAGGGTCTGGATGTCCTTTTCGGTGCGCTTGGCGTCGTCCTCGGGGAGCTTGGCTTTTTTGACCGCTTCGAGGACGTCGCGGCGGACGTTGCGCACGTGGACGCGGCCTTCCTCGGCGATGCGTTGCGCGACTTTGACGAACTCCTGGCGGCGCTCGCGCGACATGTCGGCGAGGGGGACGCGGACCGCGCTGCCATCGACGGCGGGATTGAAGCCAAGGTTGGCGAGCTGGATGCCCTTGGCGATGGCTTGGGTGAGGCTGCGATCCCAGGGGGTGATGAGGATCATACGCGGGTCGGGCGTGCTGATGGCGGCGCACTCTTTAATGCGCGACATGGCTCCGTAGGCCTCGACCTGGATGCCCTCAACCATCGAAGGAGTGGCCTTGCCGGTGTGGATGTTGGAAAATTCGTGGAGGGTGTGATCCACGGATTTTTTCATGCGGGCGGTGGCGTCGACGAGGAAGGGGGATGACATGATGAAAGGGTGTGAGGTTTTACCCGTAGGGGCGGCGGGGGCGGGGGCAAGGGACAAGTGGACGGGCGGGGCGGGGGGGGGGGGGGGGGGCGCCCCCCCCCTGGGGCCCGGCGCGGTCGCGCCCGGCCGGTGGGGCGGTCGGGGGCGGCGCCGGGGACGCGGACCGGGCGCGCTGAAATAATCCCCGGCGATTTCATCTCCGGTTAACATTGGCGTGGTTTAATCCGCGCATGGCATCCCTCCCCTTCAAGCTTCCGTTTTTCCGCCGCGCCGGCCTGGGCGCGGCTTTCGCGTCGTTCCGTTTGGCCACCGTCGAGCCGCGGGCGGCCGATCCGGTCGTCGTGCTCGCTGGCCCGGTTCGTGCGCTCCATCGTGTCCTCGAAAACCAAATACGAAGCAGGCGTGCCGACGGGCTTCGCCGACTTCACCGCCGAGGGGGCGCCGGGGCGCCGGGGCGGCGCCCGCGCTCTGCGAAGGCGACGCGGCGCGGCTGGAACGGGTGCCGGTAAACGTGATGGTGAACGCGTTAAAACACGCGCCCGCCGGCTCGATGGTGACGGTGCGCACGGCGACGGAGGCGGGCGTGGCGGTGGCGCAGGTGAGCGACACCGGGGCGGGTGTGGCGGCGGACGTGTTGCCCCGGATTTTTGACCGGTTTTACCGGGTGGATCAGGCGCGCTCGCGCAGCGACGGCGGCACGGGGCTGGGGCACGCGTTCTCGCGCAGCGTCGCGGATACGAATGGCGGGCGACTGGAGTCGGCCGGCGAGCCGGGGGTGCGCACGGTGTTCACGCTGCGCCTGCCGGCGGCGGGCGCGGCGGGTTTATCCTAAAAGCCGCATTCGGATTTAACCGCAGATTACGCAGATAACGCAGATAAAATTAGTTACAGAATAATAAGCAGGGCTGGCTTTCTTGCTCGGCGGGTGAAGGCCACAAATCCGTAATGCCTCGGAACCTGGGCTCATCTGCGTTTCGAGCGAAACGGCAGGCCGACAATCTGCGGTTTAACGCGCCGTTTCTGGGGTTATAACTTTAGCTTGGTGCGGAGGTAGGGGGCGGTGGGGGAGTTTTTTTGTTTCAGGAGGCCGGCCAGGGGGCCTTGGTAGAGGAGTTCGCCGCCATCGGGACCGCCGACGGGGCCTAGCTCCAGGATCCAGTCGGCCTCGGCGAGCAGGTCGAGGTGGTGCTCGATCACGATCACGGTGTGGCCCTGCTCGACCAAGGCGTGGAGCACGCCGATGAGTTTTTCGCAGTCGCTGAGGTGGAGGCCGATG
>JBBRHC010000267.1:0-5253 GCA_038223295.1 Opitutales bacterium | reverse complement strand
TGTTACCCCCCCCTCGCCAGCCCTTCGCCCGTCCCTCCATCATCTCGGTTTGCCCCGCCCGCCGGACCTGTCCATGCAGACCAGATCGTGAACCAAACCCCACCCCTCCCGCCCCGCTTCGCTCCCCTGCCGCCCCGCTCCGCTGCCTTCTCGTCCCGCTCCGTTCCCCTTCCCTCCTCTCCCCCGCCCCCGGCCTCCCTCCCCCGCCGCGCCCTCTCCCTCGCCCGCCTCCTCCGCCCGCCCAGCCTGCTCCGCTCCTCCGCGCTCCTGCTCGCCGTCGCTCTCGCCGCGACCGCCTTCCCCGCCTTCGCGCAGCCCGCCGAGCCCCCGCCCCCCGCGCGCCGGGCCACGCTCACTTCGCCCGAAGTCCACCCCGACCGCACCGTCACTTTCCGCCTCGCCGCCCCCGCTGCCTCCGCCGTGAAGATGTGGGGCGATTGGGACGGCCAGGGCCGCGACCTCGCCAAAGACGCCGACGGCGTCTGGAGCCTCACCCTCGGGCCGCTCCCTCCAAGCCTCTACGCCTACTCCTTCCACCTCGACGGCCTCACCCTCGCCGATCCCCGCAACGGCGCGCTCAAGCCCATGCGCACCGCCACCTCCAGCCTGCTCGACATTCCCGGCGACGCCTCCGTGCCCCTGCACCGCACCCCCGACGCCCCCCGCGGCGTCGTCCACCTCCACGACTACGATTCCCGCGCCCTCGGCGTCACCCGCCACCTGCGCGTCTACACCCCGCCCGGCTACGACGCCGCCCGCCGCGCCCGCTACCCTGTGCTCTACCTCCTCCACGGCTCCGGCGACAACGAGGCCACCTGGACCGAGTTCGGCCGCGCCCACGTTATCCTCGACAACCTCATCGCCGCCAAAAAGGTCCGCCCCCTTATCGTGGTCATGACCGATGGCCACGCCCTCGCCTCCACCGCGCCCGGCGCCCGCGCGCAAAACGCCGCCGCCTTCGAGCGCGATCTCCTCGGCGATGTCCTGCCCCTCGTCGAGTCCCGCTACCGCACCCGCGCCGACCGCGCCCACCGCGCCATCGCCGGCCTTTCCATGGGCGGCAACCAAGCCCTCCTCATCGGGCTCAATCACCGCGACCGCTTCGCCTGGATCGGCGGCATGAGCAGCGCCATCCGCGAGCCCGAGGCCCCGCTCGCCGCCTTCTGGGCCGATCCGGTCGCGAAAAAAACGCCCCTCCGCCTGCTCTGGCTGCGCATCGGGCGAGACGATTATCTGCTCAAGGAAAACCGCCGCTTCACCGCCCTGCTCACCGCGAAAAACGTCCCGCACGACTACGCCGAGACCGACGGCGGCCACGTCTGGCCCGTCTGGCGCACCTACTTCGTGGACCTCGCCCCGCGCCTCTTCCAGCCCTGAGCACCCTCCCCGTTCCCCGCCGCCAAAGCCCCGCGCCGCCCGCTTTGTGCTTTCCTCGCCCCACCCCGCCCGCTTCGCTCGCGCGCTTCACGCGCCGCAAGGCGACCGTTAAAGCCCGCATTCCTCACCACATGAGCAACACCACCATCACCGCCATCACCGCTCGCGAGATCATCGACTCCCGCGGCAATCCCACCGTCGAGGTCGACGTCCGTCTCGCCGACGGCACCCTCGGACGCGCCGCCGTCCCCTCCGGCGCCTCCACCGGCGAACACGAGGCCCACGAACTGCGCGACGCCGACGTCACCGCCAAATCCCTCCCCAAGGGCGTCAACGGCAAGACCCGTTTCCTCGGCAAAGGCGTCCTCGCCGCCGTGGGCAACGTAAAGGCCGTCATCGCCCCCGTCCTCGTCGGCGCCGACGCCCTCGACCAAGTCGGCATCGACCGCCTCATGCTCGAGCTCGATGGCACCAAGAACAAATCGAAGCTCGGCGCCAACGCCATCCTCGGCGTCTCCCTCGCCACCGCCCACGCCGCCGCCAACTGCCTCGGCCAGCCCCTCTACAAATACATCGGCGGCCCCAACGCCAAAGTCCTCCCCATCCCCATGATGAACATCATGAACGGTGGCGCGCACTCCGATGCCCCCATCGATTTCCAGGAGTTCATGATCCGCCCGATCAACTTCGACACCTTCTCCGAGGCCCTCCGCGCCGGCGCCGAGGTGTTCCACAACCTCAAAAAAGTCCTCAAGTCCAAGGGCCTCGCCACCGCCGTCGGCGACGAGGGCGGCTTCGCCCCCAAGCTCGCCTCCACCACCGACGCCCTCGACGCCATCGCCGAGGCCGTCAAAGGCGCCGGCTACAAACTCGGAAAGGACATCACCCTCGCCCTCGACGTCGCCGCCTCCGAATTCTACGACAAAAAGACCGGCAAATACGTCTTCAAAAAGTCCGACGGCCGCCAGTTCACCGGCGACGAATTCGTCTCCTACTACAAGGAGCTCTGCGCCAAATACCCCATCGACTCCATCGAGGACGGCTGCGCCGAAAACGACTGGGCCACCTGGAAAAAACTCACCAACGCCCTCGGCGATCAGATCCAGCTCGTCGGCGACGATCTCTTCGTCACCAACGTCGAGTTCCTCAAGAAGGGCATCGCCACCGGCACCGCCAACTCGATCCTCGTCAAGGTCAACCAGATCGGATCCCTCACCGAGACCCTCGACGCCATCGAGCTCGCCCATAAGAGCAAATACACCGCCGTCATCTCCCACCGCTCCGGCGAGACCGAGGACGTCACCATCGCCGACATCGCCGTCGCCACCAACGCCGGCCAGATCAAGACCGGCTCCGCCTCGCGCACCGATCGCGTCGCGAAGTACAACCAGCTCCTCCGCATCGAGGAAGAGCTCGGCAGCACCGGCATCTACGCCGGCCGCCTCTAAGCCGCTCCTCCGAAACGTAGGCTGGAACGTAAGTTCGAGTTCCCCGCTCCCCTCAAAGCCCCTCCCCGCCTCCACGCGGGCCGGGGCCTTTTTACGCCCGCCCTCCCTCCTCCGGCGTGGCACGGGCATCCTGCCCGTTCGCCGCCGGTCCCACGGGTGTCACGCGCTTTACGCTCCATGCCACTTTCGATCCGCTGACATTCCGCTGACATCACTTCCAATCACCCCCCCAGACATTCCCCGCGAAGCGCGTTCGACATTTCCCGCCCCCGACCTTCACTAGCCCGAACTTTCACCGTCCAGATGCCCGCGCCCAAGCTTATCGTCACCGTCTGCACCGCCAACATCTGCCGCAGCCCCATGGCCGCGGCCCTCCTTCGCCACGCGCTCCAAGCCGAGGCCGAGCCCCTCCGCTCCTGCCAAGTGGTCTCCGCCGGCGTGGCCGCCCGCAAAGGCGAAAAAATCTCCCCGAATTCCGTCGAGGCCCTCTCCAAAGTCGGCCTCCGCGTCTCCGACCACCGCAGCCAGCCCTTCACCCAGGAACTCTCCGACCGCGCCGACCTCGTCCTCTGCATGACCGAGAGCCACCGCGCCGTCATCAACCTCAGCCTCGACCCCGCGCCCAGGCACATCCGCCTCTGGCGCGAGTTCACCGCCGGCCTGGGGAACAAGGAGATCGGCGACCCTTACGGCGGCCCCCTCCGCGAATACGAAGCCTGCCGCGACGAAATGGTCGACGCCCTCCCCAGCCTCCTCTCCCACCTCCGAGGTTTGTAGGGCGGCCCGCGTGGCTCCCCGCCCGCCGCGCACCGCCGCCCCGTCCCCCCGGTCCCGTAGGATTGAACGTAAGTTCAATTTACACCCGGGCCCACGTCCGGCCTCGCCTACGCCCCCCTCCGTTCCCACTTCCCGGCGCCCCCCGCGCCGCCCGCCAAAACGGGAGCATTGACCTCCCCTCCCCCGACCATCGACTCATCCCCTTTGGCCCCTCGCCCCCTCGCCTCTCGCCCACCTTCCCATGTCCCTCAACGCCTCCTCCCTCCAGACCCTCGACCCTGAGATCTACGGCTTCATCGCCGCCGAACGCGCCCGCCAGGAAAGCCACCTCGAGCTCATCGCCTCCGAAAACTTCACCTACCCCGCCGTCATGGAGGCCCAAGGCGGCGTGCTGACCAACAAGTACGCCGAAGGCTACCCCGGCAAACGCTGGTATGGCGGCTGCGAACACGTCGACAAAGTCGAGCAACTCGCCATCGACCGCGCCAAAACCCTCTTCGGCGCCGAGCACGCCAACGTCCAGCCCCACTCCGGCTCACAGGCCAACTTCGCCGTCTACACCGCCGTCCTTCCCCTCGGCTCCAAGATCCTCGGCATGAACCTCAGCCACGGCGGCCACCTCACCCACGGCAATCCCGCCAACTTCTCCGGCAAGCAGTATTCGTTTGTCCAATACGGCGTGCGCGAGGCCGACGGCCTCATCGACTACGACGAGCTCGCCGCCACCGCCGGGCGCGAAAAACCGCTGATGATCACCGTCGGCGCCTCCGCCTACTCCCGCGTCATCGACTTCGCCCGCATGGGCGAGATCGCCCGCTCCGTCGGCGCCTTCCTCTTCGCCGACATCGCCCATATCGCCGGCCTCGTCGCCGCCGGCGTCCACCCCTCGCCCGTCCCCCACGCCGACTTCGTCACCACCACCACGCACAAGACCCTCCGCGGCCCCCGCGGCGGCCTCATCCTCTGCAAGGCCGCCCACGCCAAGGCCATCGACTCCGCCCTGTTCCCCGGCGCCCAGGGCGGCCCCCTCATGCACGTCATCGCCGCCAAGGCCGTGTGTTTCGCCGAGTGCCTCAAGCCCTCCTTCAAGACCTACGCCGCCCAGGTCGTCGCCAACAGCCGCGCCCTCGCCGCCGCCTTCACCGCCCGCGGCTACAAGATCTGTTCCGGCGGCACCGATAATCATCTCATGCTGATCGATCTCCGCGCCAACTTCGCCGAGCTCACCGGCAAGAAAGCCCAGGAGACGCTGGATCTTGCCCACATCACGCTCAACAAAAACACCGTCCCCTACGAGACGCGTTCCCCGTTCCAAACCTCCGGCATCCGTATCGGCACCCCCGCCATCACCACCCGCGGCCTGGTCGAGGCCGACATGCCTGTGGTCGCCCAAGCCATCGACACCGTCCTCCGGGCCATCGGCACCGACCGCGAGCCCGCCGCCCTCGCCGAAGCCAAGGCCCTCGTCGCCACCCTCGCCGCCAAATACCCCCTCCCCTACGCCAAGCTCTAAGCCCGAAATCCGGAGTAGGAGCCGATGAGATGGCGCAAGAAGTTGGATCAGATGGTCGTTCGTGAATCCCGAGGTGCACTGAATAGTGCATTGAGCGGGTGAACAAACGAGCAGATGACCAGCAGATTGCGCCAGATC
>JBBRHC010000266.1:0-5287 GCA_038223295.1 Opitutales bacterium | reverse complement strand
GGCAGGGGCAACGGCCGCGCCGGCCCTGGGTGGCATACCAGGTTTTACGCGTGTTCCAGTAGAGGGCGCCCCAGCCGAGGCGCAAGGTATCGGACAAAAAGCCAAGCACGGCGCGGACGGTGGTCGGCGGTCCGGGGCAGGGCGAGGGGAAAGCGCGGCGGTGGGTGGCGGTGGGCGGGGTGACGGTTTGGTAAAGTGCGTAAAGCTGAAGTAAAAAAATCTAGCGTAGGTGGCGCGGTGCGAGGCATGGGCTTTGCTGCAAGCGAAACGGGTTAACCGCCCTCAAAACCAAAAACTCAATCGCTCCTCACCAATGAAAACTTCGCTCGTGAACGCCTGTGTTCGTCGCAGTCTGGCCGTGGCCGGACTGCTGTTGGGATCTCTGCTCTCCGCCGCCACCGTGGGTGAGCCCGCGCCCGCGTTCGCGTTGACCGACCTGAATGGCAAGACCCACCAACTCGCGGATTTCAAGGGCAAGACCGTGGTCTTGGAATGGGTGAATCCCGAGTGCCCCTTTGTGGTGAAGCACTACGAGGACAGCGGTAATCTGCCCGCCACCCAAAAAGCCGCCACCGCCGAGGGCGTGGTGTGGCTGCAGATCAACTCCGCCTCCGCCGGCAAACAGGGCGACTTCGCGCCTGAGCAGGCCAAGGCGTGGAAAGCCAAGAACGGGGCCGCCGCCACGGCGTATCTGCGCGACACTTCGGGCACGGTGGGCAAATCCTACGCGGCCAAAACCACCCCTCACATGTACGTGATCAACGCCGAGGGCGTGCTGGTTTACAATGGAGGCATCGACAGCATCCGCTCCGGCAACGCCAGCGATATTCCCAAGGCCGAGAACTACGTGAAATCGGCCCTCGCCTCGCTCAAAGCGGGTCAGCCGATCGCGAAGGCCACCACCCAGCCTTACGGCTGCTCGGTAAAGTACTAAGTTTAGCGCGGGCCGTCTGCGTTATCCCTCCGATCTTCGGCCGCCGGGCGATCCGCCCGGCGGCTTTTTAGTGGGCGGCGGTCCAGGCCTGGTAGCCTCCGCGCAGGCTGCGGGCGGCGGTGAAGCCGTGGCGGGCGCGGAGGATGGGAAGGGCGCGGAGGCTGCGGGCGCCGCCAGCGCAGTAGACGACGGTGGGCCGGGCGGGATCGAGGGCGGCGAGCGCGGCGTCGGCCACGGTGGCGTCGTCCAGCGCGGCGAGCGGAACGTGGAGCGAGGGCGAGAGGGCGCCTAGGGCGCGTTCCCAGGCTTCGCGGACGTCGAGGAGCTGCGTGGCGGTGGCGGGGGCGGCGGCGAGTTCGGCGCGGAGTTCGTCGGGGGTGATTTCGTCGGGGCTGGACGGGGCGAGCGTGGGCTCGGGGTTACCGGGGACGACGCAGGTATCGTCGTAGCCGTCGGGCGGGAGCTCGGTGATGGCGCGGCTGCGCGGATCGGCGGCGAGGCGCATAGTCCGCGTCGTCATCGCGAGGGCATCGTAGAGGAAGAGGCGGCCGGAGAGCGGGTCGCCGAGGCCGGTGAGAAGTTTTATCGCCTCGGTGGCCTGGAGGGTACCGATGAGGCCGGGGAGCACGCCGAGCACGCCGGCCTCGGCGCAACTGGGCGCGGCGCCGGGGGCGGGGGGCGCGGGGAAGAGGCAGCGGTAGGTGGGGCCGCCGCAGTGGTTAAACACGCTGGCCTGGCCCTCGAAACCCTGGATGGCGCCGTAGACGAGGGGGCGGTCGGCGAGCACGCAGGCGTCGTTGACGAGGTAGCGGGTGGCGAAGTTGTCGGAGCCGTCGAGCACGACGTCGACGGAGCGGGCGAGGGCGAGGGCGTTGGCGCGGGTGAGGCGGGCGACGTGCGGCTCGATGGTGAGGTGGGGATTCAGGGCGCGGAGGCGGGCGGCGGCGGCGAGGGCCTTGGGCTGGCCGACCTCGGCGGTGACGTAGAGGATCTGGCGTTGCAGGTTGGAGAGGTCCACCGTGTCGGGATCGAGTAGGATGATGCGGCCGACGCCGGCGGCGGCGAGGTAGAGGAGGGCGGGGCAACCGAGGCCGCCGGCGCCGATGACGAGCACGGACCCGGCGCGGAGACGCTCCTGGGCGGCGGGACCGAAGCCGGCGAGGCCGAGGTGGCGCTGGTAGCGAAGGAGTTCGTCAGGGGAGAAGGGCATGTCGGGAAGGTTGGGAATCCGGGAAACGGCGGGCCGTATCATCGGAGGGAAACAAAGCGCCGGGGCCGGGGAGGCAAGGGGCGCGAAGGGGGAAGACGGGGCGGGGTTTGACAGGGGGTTGAGGGCGCGCAGGGTGCGGCAAATGTCGTATCAAGAAGACAGGGCGGTTTGGTTCGAGGGCCAGGGGCTGTGGCAACATGTGCCGGAGAGCGATTGGCGGGATTGGACGTGGCAGTTGAAGAACCGGATCACGAAGTTGGAGGAGCTGGAGCGCTACATGACGCTGACGGCGGACGAGCGGGCGGGGGTGCTCTTCGCGAGCCAGAAGCTGGCGCTGGCGATCACGCCGTATTTTTTTAACCTGATCGACCGCGACGACCCGAATTGCCCGATCCGGCTGCAAATGATTCCCCGCTCGGGGGAAACCCAGCTCCATGCGGAGGAGATGCTGGATTCGCTGGGCGAGGACGAGCACTCGCCGGTGCCGGGGCTGGTACACCGGTATCCGGACCGCGTGTTGTTTTTGGTGACGGATCGGTGCGCGGCGTATTGCCGGTATTGCACGCGGAGCCGGCTGGTCTCGAACGCGCAGGACTATAATTTCCACCCGGAATACGAGCAGGGGCTGCGCTACATCGAGGCGCATCCGGAGGTGCGCGACGTGCTGCTTTCGGGCGGCGACCCGCTGCTGTTGAGCGACCGGAAGCTGGATCATTTGCTAGGGCGGTTGCGGGCGATCCCGCACGTGGAGTTTATCCGCATAGGGTCGCGCATCCCGGTGTTTTTGCCGCAGAGGATCACGCCGGAGTTATGCGAGATTTTTAAGAAACACGGGCCGATCTGGATGAGCATACACGTCAACCATCCGCGCGAGGCGACGGCGGAGCTGATGGCGGCGTGCGAGCGGCTGAGCTTCGCGGGCGTGCCGCTGGGCAACCAGTCGGTCTTGCTGCGCGGGGTGAATGACGACGCGGAGGTGATGAAGGCGCTGGTGCATAGGCTGCTGCGCATGCGGGTGCGGCCTTACTACCTGTATCAGATGGACCTCATCACGGGGGGGGCGCACTTCAAAGTGGATGTGCGCAAGGGGCTGGAAATCATTCAGGCCCTGCGCGGGCACACCACCGGCTACGCCATTCCGCAATACGTGATCGATGCGCCGGGCGGCGGCGGCAAGGTGCCGATAAATCCGGAATACGTGGAGAGCGTCACGGACGAGGAGATCGTGTTTAAGAACTACGAGGGGAAGACTTTCCGCTATGCGCTAACGGCGACGCCGGTGGCACGTGAGGCGGAGGTGACGAGCGCGGCGGTGGCGGGAGCGGCGGGAGCGGGCAAGGGACAGGGTGAAGGGGCGCGTTTAGCCGTGGCGCAGGATTTCAGCGCGTAAGACGAGGGTGGCGTCGGGCGGCATTTTTGCCCGGCGGGGCGAGGCGCAGGGTTTTAACGTGGACGGGAGGGGGGCGGCGCGCACGGTGCATGAAATGCTCAAGATCCTTTTTGTCGGCGACATCGTGGGGCGGCCGGGGCGGGAGATGCTGATGGAGCGGCTGCCTCGTCTGCGCTCGGAGCTGAAGCTCGATGCGGTGATCGCGAACGGGGAAAATGCGGCGGCGGGCGCGGGCATCAATGGCGGGATCGCCAAAGGCCTGCTGCAGAGCGGGGTGGACGCGATCACGCTCGGCGACCACGTGTGGGACCAGCGCGGGTGGGAGGCGGAGATCGACGATTTCCCCAAGGTGTGCCGGCCGGCGAACCTGCCGGGCGCCTGCCCGGGGGCGGACCACGTGGTGGTGAACGTGAAAGGCTATCGGCTGGCGGTGTTTACGGTGCTGGGGCGCACGTTTATGGGGATGAAGGCGGAGTGTCCCTTCATCGGCGCGGACCAGATGCTGCGGAAACTGGCGGGGGAGGCGGATGGGTTTTTCGTGGAGGCGCACATGGAGGCGACGAGTGAGAAGATCGCCCTCGGCTGGCACCTCGACGGGCGCGCGGTGGCGGTGCTGGGCACGCACACCCATGTGCCGACGGCGGACGCGTGCGTGCTGCCGGGGGGCACGGGCTTCATGTGCGACGTGGGCATGACGGGGCCCTACGCCTCGGTGCTGGGGCGCGAGGTGAGGCCGGTGGTGGAGAAATTTCTTGATGGCATGCCGCGGAAATTCGACGTGGCGGAGGGCGATGTGCGCATCTCGGGCGCGGTGGTGGACTACGACGAGGTGGAGAAACGCACGACGAAGGTGGAGCTGCTCCATCTGCGACGTGGGCGGTGAGCGTCATCGGCGGCGTGGGCGGAGTGACCGCGCGACCACGCTCTTGTGCGCGCGACGACGAACCACGGCCTCACGGTCGCGGCTACGGGCCGGGGGCTTCTTCGTCGGAGAGGCGTTGGATGTAGGCGCTGAAATCGGGGTCTTCGCCGCGTAGGAGATTGGGGAGCATTTCGCGGAAATCGCCGCGCCGACACCAGTCGCGCATGTAGTCTTCCCAGGACTTCCAGAGGCGCGCGGCCTGGGGCTCCATTTTGACTTCGTAAACGAGGATGTAGGCGTGCTCGAAGAGGGAAACGAGGATCTCGAAAAGCACGCTGCGGCGTTCGATTTGCTCGGGCGTGAGCGGAGCTCCGGGGGCGCTGCGGGTGGTCAGTTGGAGGTCGGCGTTTTTGAGCACGAGCTCAAGGAACTCGGAGTATTGGTCGGAGAGGCGGACGTAGACCTCTTCGTCCTCGTTTTGGCGTTCCTTGCGCTGCTCCTGGATGAAAACGTAGATGCCGCAGGGCAGGCCGACGATGGTGACGAGGTAGCTGAGGGCTTCGAGAGCGACGAGGAACGTCATGCCGTGAGGGTGGCGGCGACGGGCGCGGGGTCAATCGGGGCGCGCGGGCTCGGTTCGACGATGGGGGGGAAGGCGTTGCGCATGTCGCCGGTTTCCAGGAAACGGCGGTGGAAGGCGAAGGCGTGCTCGAGGTGGAAGGGGCCGTGACCGCCGCGGCAGAGCGCGAGGTAACGGCGGAGATCGTCGCGGAAGTCGGGGTGGGCGCAGCGCTCGATGATGACTTCGGCGCGCTGGCGGGGATCGAGGCGGCGGAGGTCGGCGACGCCGTGTTCGGTGACGATCACCTGGACGGAGTGCTCGCTGTGGTC
>JBBRHC010000265.1:0-5298 GCA_038223295.1 Opitutales bacterium | reverse complement strand
CCGGGCACGACTCGGCAACCGGGAGCGCAGCGGACGGGGGCCGTGACGTGCCGGCGCGGATCTTATCGGAGCGCCGCCCCTACGGCACAGTCTTGTGCCGTGGGCCGGGCCGGGCGGGGTTGCACTCCACCGGACTGAGCGCAGCGAGGGAGCAAGCAGAGGACATGACAGCCGCTCGGGGCTGGCGTGGCCTGTGCCGCCGAGTCTGCGAGGATCAGGCTCGGGGCTTTTTCTTGCGCGTTACGAACACCACGCAAGCCGCGAGTATTATTAAACCAACGATCCACCAAACCGGGTTTGCGGGCTGCTTTGTTGGCGACGTTGGGGCGGACGTGGGCGCGGCTGCGGTGATTTCGGCGGGCTTGGTCGCCAGCGTGGTTTCCGCCGTGCTCGCGCCTTCCCGTTCCCGCTGAGCGAGTAAATATTGATCGATTTGCTTCGATAGATTCGTCCTGTAAGGCGAAGCGGGTGGAAGGCTAAAATTATTCGCCCTGCAAATGCGCAAAAAATCCTCCTCATCGATTTCATTCCTTTTAATAATCCCTTGTGCATTGATCGTAATATACCAGCGGGCGAGCTTATCGACAGGATTTAGTCGGTCGTATTCCTCTAGCAGTGCTTTTGATTCCGCTGGCGCTGTTCCCTTTTCCACTACTTGGTCGCGATACCACTTAGTGAGATTAACCGGCTCTGCACTGACCAAAAAAAGCAACCCATCTCCAAGAGGGATTCGTTTATCTCGTGGTATCAAAACAAAGGAATCTGAGATATTGGGCCTTCCGGATGGTGGCCCAAGTAAGCGTGATTGGGCTTCCTCTGGAATGGCTTCAATATCCGCCCATGTGTTTAAATCATCAATTATGCCGGCTTGTCGCAATGCTGATAACTCATAAGCAAATCTAGCGACGATATTTGCGTCCGCCGGTTTTCTGCCTCCGCCCAAACAGAGGCAAGGAATCAAGCAAAGCAAAAGAAGTGCAGGGAAGCGTTTCATTAGTCGTTATGCCAATCATTGGTCTGGCGGAATCGTTTGATGCTGAGAGCGCTGAAAGGGACCTTTGTATCACTTGCGCCGCCATTCTTCATCAAGCCTTCTTCCGCGTGATCGGCGGACGCCAAGTTGTCGCCTGGCGCATGACCTAGCTCATGGGCTATCGTGATAGCAATGCTGTCCAGGATTTCGTTTTGGCGAGCCGCCGTTTGACTCCGGGCACCAACTCCGATGTCTAATTCGCGTATATTCTCCACAAAAATAGCACTGTATTCAGCCACAGATATGCCCATGCCGAATGCGTTTTCTTCAGGTGTTCCGCCGGCGCTGCCGATGTCCTCGCCATCGATATCGTCATCAAGCGTGGACTGGAACCCCAATGACACTAAGTGATGCCAGTAAAATGAGGAACTACTTCCGTCTTTCTCACTCGCCCAGTTTGGCAGTGTAAGCGGATTGTCGGATTGATTTAGTTTAAACGGGATAGATGGTTCGGGATTTGCAGCCTTGCTCATCTCAATAAATGCCGGGGCGTAATATGCGGAAACTCGGGCGAGGAGTGTGTCGGTTGAACTGACCAACGAAAGGGGCACGATTTCGTAGTCATCATCTCTTAAGGTAAACTGCACCCCTTGGAGATTACTGAAGTCGGCGGGATTTACAGCGCGCACCAAAACTGCAGTCGGCGAAACGATTCGCTGGATCTCATATACACCCCGGCCAGCGATTTCTATCGTGCAATCGCCTTGATTGTCAAAACGCGGGACATCGTCGATTTCGTCAGCAAGATTTATGGTGGCAAAAGGTGCTGTTATCTGAGCGGAAACAATGGTGCCTGTGATGTAGTTTTTCTGCGCATTTTCGGGATTAGTGGAGATGGCGTTCATCGAATCGAGCTCAACGTGCAGCTTGCGCCAGATCGTAAGCGTGGGCGAGATGACCCCGGCGAAACCCGGCACCGGCTTGGAGTTGGGCGCGACGTATCGCGGGGCGGAGGCGTTGGTGATCTGAAGCCCGTCGATTTGGCTGGCCGACTCATTAAGCACTCCCGCGACGCGGTAGTTGTTACCGGGTTTCTGTGACAGGATAAACTCGGCGGTGGCTTCCCCGTTCGCATCCAGCGTGACGGTGGTCGTTTTCAAAAACGCGGAGGAGAAGGTGCCTTCATGGATGCTGCCGTTGTCTCCGGGATAAACTCCGCCGCTTCGGTTGTCGTCGCCAGCAAGCACGTTGGTATCGACCACATTATCAGGATCCCAGTTCGAAGGTGTAGGATCATCCACGTCAAAGGCCTTTAGCTCGACGGTTCTCCCGGCTGCACCCGCCATCCGCACCTTCACATTGATCCGTATGCGGAACGCTTGGGCGGCGGCAGACGCACCGTCCACAAAATAACGCTGTCCCTCCAGCCATTGCAGCGGCTTGGTGGTGTAATCGGCGTAAGCGGCAGGAACCTTAAACTCTTCCACCGGGTTGGCCGTGTGCTGTGACACCCAGTCGATTTCACCGGTCGCAATATCCACGGCGACCTCGGCGATTTGCACGTTGTCCTTTTCGACAACGAGCTTGAGCGGGGCGGCCGTCATGGCGCGCATCTCCACCAAGATAACGCCTTGGTCGTTATCCTTTATATTGGTCAGGAAGGCGGCGGGTAGTTCGATGCCGGCGGCGGTTATTTGCTGAGTCGTCGCCGTGGCGGCGGGCTGTGCAAACGAGGGGCCGAAGCCGGTCGTGAGCGTGCCGGTTTGATACGAAAACGCCGTCGCCCTGGTCAGGTTTGTATATACAAGGTTTAGCGCCCCGTCGGCCTGCTTGAGCTTGTATTTCACCGAGGCGCCGGGCGGAAGCACTGTCATCAACTGCTTGATGTCGAGGAAGACCGGGAAGAGGTCGGGCAGGTCGTCCACTCCGTCCACGACACTGTTTAAATAGTCGGCAAGAAAGTTTAAACCCGGATTATCATCGTCATCATTGGACCAAACAATCCCCAATGACATCCCCGGTTTTTTATATACGGCTTCGCCGTTTTTATATGCTTTTTCCTCCAGCCGTGGGGATCGGCGACGGCTGGGAAGGAAAGAGTTGCGGGAGGCGACCACGGAGACGAGGCAAGCGGCCGACCTCGCCGGCCGCAAGGCCGACGTTTGTTTGATCCAGGGCCGCCGTCAGCCTCGGGGATGGTGCCGGCGGTGGGCGTCTTTCAGGTCGGTAATGGTCAGCCGCAAATAACGCTCGGTGGTCGCCAGGCTTTTGTGTCCGAGGAGTTCTTGCACGTGGCGGACGTTGGCCCGGTTTTGTAGAAGGTGCGTTGCGCAGGTGTGCCGCCAGAGGTGAGGCGTGACCTTCTTTTTTACGCCGGCCGCCTTGGCGTAACGGGTGACGAGGTTGCCCAAGGCGTGCTCGCCCAGGCCGATGTCTTCGCCGGGGTGGTTGACCGGGGAGACGAAGAGGCGGGCCGACACGACGCCGCCGAGCAGGGCGGGCCGGGTCTTGCCCAGGTAGGTCTTGAGGGCGGCGCAGGCGGTCCGGGTGAGCGGGACGACGCGGCCCTTGCCGCCCTTGCCGCGGCGGACGGTCAACAGCTCGGCGTCTAGATCGAGGTCGGCGACCTCGAGCGCGCGCAGCTCGGCGCGGCGCAAGCCGGTGGCATACATGGTCTCTAAAATGGTGCGGTCGCGCTGGCCGTGCAGGGTGGACACGTCGGGGGCGTCGAGGATGGCGACGGCCTCGCCGAGCGTAAGCACGTCCTTGGGCAGCGGGTCGGGTTCCTTGGCGTAGGGCACGGCCTCGGCCGGGCTGCGGGTCAAAACGCCTTCGATCCGGAGCCAGGCCATGAAGCTTTTGAGCCAGGCGAGGACGTTGTTTTGACTGGCGATGCCGCGCGCGGCCCCTCGGGCGGTGGGCTGGTGCCAAAGCCATTTTTGAAAGGCGGCGACGTGCTCCGTCGTGACTTGGCCGGGCGCGTCGAGCTTCATCTCGGCGCAAAACTCGGCCCAGCGCCGCGCGTAGCATGCCACCGTGACGAGCGTGCGCCGGGCCTGGCCGCGCACGAGCAGGCTTTGCCGGTGCCGGTGGAAGAGCAGCGCCCAGGCGTCACCGGCGGTGCCGGCGGCGAGGCTGGCGGCGGCGTCAGCCGCCGCCTTCGCCGGGGTCCCGGCGTCGGGTGCGTCGGCGTTCATGCGCGGGGGTGCCTGGCCTGCAGCATGGCGCGGACTTCGCCGGGCTCCACGCGGGTGTAAATCTGGGTCGTTTTCATGGAGCGGTGACCAAGCAGGCGCTGCACGTAGGGCAGCGGCGCGCCGCCGCGCAAAAGGTGGGTGGCGCAGGTGTGCCGCCAGGCATGCGGGCCGACCTTGCCCACGCCGGCCCGCTCCGCGCACTGGCGCACGACCATGGCGAGGGCCTCTTTTTTCAGTGGCCGGTGCGGCTGGATCGGCGAGAGCCACAGCGCGGCTTCGCCGGTCTCCGCGCCGGCCGCCAGGGCG
This sequence comes from Opitutales bacterium, assembly GCA_038223295.1. GTDB lineage: Bacteria > Verrucomicrobiota > Verrucomicrobiia > Opitutales > Opitutaceae > IMCC26134_A. Next base: position 822 of record JBBRHC010000265.1, on the reverse strand, counting down.
CGGGCCGCGAGCCAGGCGCGGCGCGTGTCGAGGTAGGCGCGCAGCGCCGCCACGGCTGACGCGCCGAGCGGCGCGACCCGGCCGCGCCCGCCTTTGCCGCGTGCCACGCGCACGAGGCCGGCGCCTAGGTCGAGGTCGTGGACGCCGAGCGCCGCCGCCTCGGCGCAGCGCAGGCCGGCGGCGTAAAACACCTCCAACAAGGCGCGGTCGCGCCGGCCCTTGTCCGTGCCGGTGTCGGGCTGCGCGAGCACGCGGGCGACCTCGGGCGCGGTGAGCACGCGACGCGGCAACGCGTCGGGCAGCTTGGGCAGGGCCACGCCCGCGCAGGGGTTGACGAGGACGGCGTCCACCGTCTCCGCCCAGGTGAAGAAGGCCGCCAGGGCGAGCAGGTGGCCGCGCACCGTGCATGCGCCCATGCCGACGGCGAACAGGGCGGCGGCGTGCGCCTCGACGTCGGCCCGCGTCGCCGCGCGCGGCTCCCGGCCCTCGGCCTCCAACCGCGCGAGGAAGCGGCGCAACACCTGCGCGCGACCGCGCAGCGTCGAGGGTGAGAGCCCGCGCACGCGCAGGGCGTCGAGGTAGTCGCCGAGCATCCTTTCCGTTTCCGGCGCGCTCATGCGTGCCCCCTTTCGTGGCCGTTGGGCGGTATATGCGCCCCGTTGACGCCTGCGAGGTCGGCTTGCCCACGCGGTTTTACCTCTGGGGAGAGCCCGGAAAAACCATTCTGCGAGGTGGCTGCGAGGTGCCCGTTTTTACCTGCGAGGTTGCGCTTTGGGCCTGCGAGGTCGGGGGCGAGACCTGCGAGGTCGGCCTCTTTTCGGA
>JBBRHC010000264.1:0-5356 GCA_038223295.1 Opitutales bacterium | reverse complement strand
AAGAATGAATGCGGGGGATCTTTTGTGGCTCGGTAGATATGAATGGACGCACCAAGGCCTTCTCGGGAAGTCGTGATTTTTTCTCGGGTGGTGGTTTCACAAATGTCATGCAGGGTTTTAGTAACGCGAGGTGGGACTAGTCTACTGGGGGATAGGGATAAATGCCTAATTTGCAAGGTTGTGGTTTTAATCCTGCCCGGCCGGGCTCGCGAGCGCTCTTGCGGATGGGGCTTTGCCGAAGGCGCCGGGAATCGTGGTCAGACCGAGGCGAGGGCTTCGTCGAGGACGGCGATCAGGAAGTCGGCGTCGGCGGCGGTGATGCACATGGGCGGCTTAATGCGCAGGGTGTTGCCCTTGAGGCCGCCTTTGCCGATGAGCAGGCCGAGCTCGCGGCATTTCTCGAAGACGGCCACGCACTCGACGGTGGCGGGCTCCTTGGTGGCGCGGTCCTTGACCAGTTCGACGCCGAGCATGAGGCCGAGGCCGCGGACATCGCCAACGAGGTTGTGACGGGTGGCGAGGCGGGCGAAGCCGGCCTTGAGCTGCGCGCCGCGGGCGAGGGAGTTGGCCTGTAAACCTTCGCGGTCGATGACCTCGAGGACGGCACGGCCCATGGCGGTGCAGACGGGGTTGCCGCCGTAGGTGTTGAAATGGATGCGCGAGGAGAGGGCCTTGGCGATCTCGGGGGTGGTGACGACGGCGGCGAGGGGGCAGCCGTTGCCGATGCCTTTGGCGAGGGTGACGATGTCGGGGATGACGCCTTGGGTCTCGAAACCCCAGTAGTGCGTGCCGGTGCGGCCGAAGCCGGCCTGGACCTCGTCGGCGACGCAGAGTGCGCCGGCGGCCCGGGCGTGGGCGTAGGCGCGCGAGAGGTAGCCGTCGGGGAAAACGACGGCTCCGCCGACACCCTGGATGGACTCGGCGAAGAAGGCGGCGATGCGGCCGCTGGTGCCCATCTCGATGAGGTTTTTGACGTCGTCGGCGTAGCGCGGGCCTGCGTCGGGCAGGACGGCGTAGGGGCCGCGGTAAGGATCGGGCATGAGGGCGTGGTGGACGCCGAAGCCGCCGGGAACGTTGTATTTCCAGGTGTGGTGGGAGGTGAGGCCCATGGTCGATTGGCTGCCGCCGTGGTAGGCGTTGCGCAGGGCGATGACGTCGTAGTTGCCGGTGTAGGCGCGCGCCATGAGGAGAGCGAGGTCGTTGGCCTCGGAGCCGGAGTTGACGAAGTAGCAGACTTTCAGGTTTCCCGGGAAACGGGCGGCCAGATCGCGGGCGTAGAGGGCGATGTTTGGGTTCAGGTAGATCGTGGTGGTGTGCTGGATGAGCGCGTTTTGCGCGTTGGCGGCGGCGGTGACGTGGGGGTGACAGTGGCCGACGGAGACGGTCACGATGCCGCCAAAGCCGTCGAGGTAGCGGCGGCCGGTCTCGTCGAAGAGCCACTGGGCTTTGCCCTCCACGATGGTGAGGGGCTTTTTGTAGTAGTGGAAGATGGCGGGGTTGAGGTGGGACTGGCGCAGGGCGAGGATCTCCTCGGGGGACGGACCGGTGTAGGGGACGGGGGTGTAGGCGCAGGGGGGGAGGGGGAGGCTCATTTTTGCAAGAAATGGTTTAGAAATGGTTGGGAGTGCGCATAAGGAACTTACCGCGGCCGAGGGTGCCGACGAATTTGCCGTCGCGGACGGCGACTTGGCCACGGACGGTGACGACGGCGGGGCGGCCCTCGATGGGCCAGCCTTCGAAGGCGCTGTAATCCACGTTCATCGTCTGGGTGGCGGCGGAGATTTGGCCACGATAGGCGGGATCGAAGATGACTAGGTCGGCGTCGGCGCCGGGCTGGATCGCGCCTTTTTTGGGGAAGAGGCCGAAGAGCTTGGCGGCTTGGGTGCTCGCGACGTTGACGAAGGTGTGGAGGTCGATCCGGCCGGTTTTGACTCCGTAGGTGTAAAGGAGGTTCACGCGATCCTCGAGGGCGGGAATGCCGTTGGGGATTTTGGTGAAATCGTCCGCGCCCATGGGCTTCTGGCCTTTAAAATCGAAGGGGGCGTGGTCGGTGGCGACGGTCTGGATGAGGCCGGTGCGGAGGGCGTTCCAGAGCACGGGCTGGTTGGCGGCGTCGCGCAGGGGCGGGGACATGACGAACTTGGCGCCCTCGAAGTCGGGGCGCTCGGCGTAGGTTTTGTCGAGGAGCAGGTATTGGATGAGCGTCTCGACGGAGACATCCACGCCGCGCAGGCGGGCTTCGACGGCTTTTTTGAGGGCCTGCTCGCAACTGAGGTGGACGATGTAGACGGAGGCTCCGGTGAGTTCGGCGAAGGTGGTGAGGTGGTGCACGCCCTCGGCCTCGACGAGGGGCGGGCGGCTGGCGTGGTGGGAGGCGGTGCCGGTGTGGCCGGCGGCGAGGAGCTCGCGCTGGCGCTCGAAGACGAGGGTCTCGTTTTCGCAGTGGGCGGTGACGAGGACGCCGAGTTCTTTGGCGAGCTGGAGCGTCGCGTAGAGCTCGGGGTCGTCGATGCCGAAGGCGCCTTTGTAGGCCAGGAAGATTTTGAAGGAGGAGACGCCGGCGGCGACGATGGCGCGGAGCTGGTCGGGGGTGTCGGCATCGAAGCGGGTGACGCCCATGTGGTAGCTGTAATCGCAGCAGGCCTTGCCGGCGGACTGGGCGTTCCAGGTGTCGAAGCCCTCGGCGGCGGACATGGCGCGGGAGGGGCAGACCATGTCGAAAATCGTGGTGGTGCCGCCGACCAGCGCGGCCTGGGTGCCGGTGGTGTAGGTATCTTTCGAATACGTGCCCATGAAGGGCAGGTAGATGTGGGTGTGAGGATCGATGAAGCCGGGGAAGACGTATTTGCCGGTGGCGTCGATGACCTCGGTGTCGGGGCGGGCGAGGGCGGAGAGGTCGGGGCCAATGGCGGTGATGGTCTCGTCGGCGACAAAGATGTCGGCGACGTAGCGTTCGGTGGCGGTGATGATCTCGGCGTGGCGGATGAGTAGGCTCATGGGGAATCAGAGTTTTTCACCACAGAGAGACGGAGGAACGGAGAAGAAGGCGGAAGCGGAGTGAGGTTTTCTCCGTACCTCCGTGTCTCTATGGTAAATCTGCGTTTTCATTTTTTCCAGACGTCGCCGACGCCTTCGGTGAACCAGCGGGTGGTGACGACTTTTTGGCGGGTGTAGAACTGGACGGCTTCTTTGCCCTGGATGTGGAGGTCGCCGAAGAAGGAGTCGTCCCAACCGGTGAAGGGGAACATGGCCATCGTGGCGGGGACGCCGACGTTGATCCCGACCATGCCGGCTTTCACCCGGTGCTTGAACTCGCGCGCGGCGAGGCCGGAGTTGGTGAAAATGGCGGCGCCGTTGCCGTAGGCGGAACGGTTGGTCGCCTCGATGGCGGCATCGAGATCGTCCATGCGCATGACGTTGAGCACGGGGCCGAAAACTTCTTCGCGAGCCAGGGCCATGTGGTCTTGGATGTTATCAATGATGGTGGGGCCGAGGTAAAAGCCGGAGGGGGACTCGGGGACGTGCAGGCCGCGTCCGTCGTGAAGGATTTCGGCGCCTTCGGTCTCGCCGGTGGCGACCAGGGCGGCGACGCGGTCGCGGTGGGCGGCGGTGATGAGGGCGCCCATGTGGGGCTGGGCGGTGCGGTCGGTGGGGCCGACCTTGATGGCCTTGGCGGCGGCGATGAGGACGGGGAGGAGTTTGGCGGCGGCGGTGCCGATCGTGATGGCGGTGGAGCCGGCCATGCAGCGCTCGCCGGCGCAACCGAAGGCGGCGGTGGCGAGCGACTCGACGGTGCGGGACACGTCGGCGTCGGGCATGATGACGATGTAGTTTTTCGCGCCGCCGTTGGCTTGGACGCGTTTGCCGTGACGGGTGCCGGTTTCGTGGATGTGTTTCGCGACGGGGGTGGAGCCGACGAAGGAGATCGCTTTGACGCTCGGGTGGGTGAGCAGCGTGTCCACGACCTCGCGGCCGCCGTGGACGAGGTTGAGCACGCCTTCGGGGAGGCCGGCGGTGGCGAGGAGCTCGACGAGGGCGATGGCGGTGAGGGGGACCTTTTCGCTGGGCTTTAGGACGAAGGTGTTTCCGCAGGCGAGGGCGAGGGGGAACATCCAAAGCGGCACCATGGCGGGGAAGTTGAAGGGGGTGATGCCGACGCAGACGCCGAGGGGCTGGTTGAGCGTTTCGCAGTCCACGCCGCGGGCGATGTTCTCCAGGGTGTCGCCGAGGAGCAGGGTGGGGATGCCGCAGGCGTATTCGATGTTTTCGAGGCCGCGGTGGAGGTCGCCCCTGGCCTCGACGGCGGTCTTGCCGTGCTCGCGGGAGATGAGGGAGGCGAGGCGGGCGAAGTGTTGCTCAACGAGGTGGCGGTAGCGGAAAAAGACACGGGCGCGGTCCACGGGAGGGGTGTCGCGCCAGGCGGGGAAGGCGGCGGCGGCGGCGGCGACGGCGGCCTCGGCGTCGGCGGCCGTGCCAACCGGGCAGGCGGCGATGGTCTCGCCGGTGGAGGGGTTAAAGACGGGCGTGGTGGGGGACGGGGCGGCGGAGGGTTGCCAGGCGCCGGCGATGTAGTTGGGGCAGGGGTGGAGGGACACGGAGGGTTGCGGATAAAATTTCGAACGGACGGAGGGGATTGCCACAAAAGGCACGGAAGACTCGAAAGTCGGAGGGAACTGGTGGACGAGGGATGGAGAGTCGGCGGGTCGTTTTTTGCGTTTCGTGTGCCTTTTGTGGCGGTGGATTGGGGTCTCGTTTAGCGGGCGAGGGCGGCGGATTGTTTGACGAAGTCGTCGCCGGTCCATTCGGCGTCGTTGGCGACCATTTTTTGGGCTTCAGCGGCTTTCTGGGCGGCTTTGCGGGCGAGCTGTTTTTGCACGAGGTCGGCGTGGGTGGTGAAGTAGTCAAGGCTGTGGCCCTTGAAGTCGGCGAGGGTCTCGAATTTGTGCTTGGCCATGAAGGCGAGGAGCTGCTCCTGCATGGGCTGCACGCACTCGTATCCGAATTTCATGACGCCGGTGCAGACTTGCACGGTGTCGGCGCCGAGGAGGATGAACTGCGCGGCGTCCTCGCCGGTCTCGATGCCGCCGAGGCCGGAAAGGCTGCGGCCGGGGAACTCGTTCCGGATCATCGTGGCTAGCTCCATGGTCATGCGGAGGGCGATGGGTTTGATCGCCTTGGACGAGTAGCCGCCGGGCGTCGAGTAGCCCTCGACGGTGGGTTCGGGGCGGAGCGTATCGAGATTCACGCCCATCACGCTGCGAATGGTGTTGATCGCGCTGACGCCATGGCAACCGGCACGCAATGCGGCGGCGGTGGGTTCTTCGATGTGGGTGACGTTGGGGGTCATTTTCGCCCA
>JBBRHC010000263.1:0-5426 GCA_038223295.1 Opitutales bacterium | reverse complement strand
TTTGTCCGGTCGCCTCTGGGGTTGCTTTTCGTTGGGGTTTGTTTCCGCCTGCGCGGGGGGGGGGGGGGGGGGGGGGGGGGGGGGGGGGGTGCGGGTGGCGGGCGGGGGGGGGGGGGGGGGGCGGGGGCCGCCCCCCCCCCCCCCCCCCCACACGGATGAGTGCTGAGGTGGAGACGCCGCGCTGGAAATGCCTCGTCGCCTACGATGGCACGGCTTTTTCCGGGTGGCAGGCGCAGGCGGATAAAAACGCGGTGCAGGATCATATCGAGCGACGGCTGGCGGAGCTGTTGCAGGCGGAGGTGCGCATCCAGGGCAGCGGGCGCACGGACGCGGGGGTGCATGCGAGCGGGCAGGTTTTCCACTTCGACGGCGCGTGGCGGCACGGCTCGGAGCGGCTGCTGGCGGCCCTGCGGGGCGGCTTGCCGACGACTATCCAGGTGCGCGCGGCGGGGGTGGTGGCGAGCGAGTTTCACGCGCGGTTTTCGGCGGTGGGGAAGATTTACCACTACCGGCTCGTCCACGGCGAGTGGGCGGACCCGTTTGAGCACGCGTTCACCTGGTCGGTGCCGCGCCGGCTCGACGTGGGGGCGATGCGGGCGGCGGCGGAGGTGCTGCGCGGGCGTCACGATTTTCGCGCGTTCTCGGCCTTCGGCGGCGAGGAGCGGGAAAACACGGTGCGCACGCTGGAGCGGCTCGACGTGATCGAGGACGGCGCGCGCCTGCGCATCGAGGCGGAGGCGGAGGGGTTTTTGTATAAAATGGTGCGCAGTTTGGTCGGCGCGCTGGCCTACGCGGGGTTGGGCAAACTCACGCCCGCGCGCATCGCGGAGTTGTTGGCCCGGCGCGAACGCACCGGCGAGGTGGAGACGGCGCCGCCGCAGGGGCTGTGCCTCATGCGGGTGCGTTATCCGGCCCCGTGGGGCGAGGGCGGGGGCAGGGGCTGGGAGGGCGGGCGATGAAGGCGGACGGGCTGGCGCGGGCGCTGTGCGACGCGGTGTTTCCGCCCTCGTGCGTGCATTGCGGCGGGCTGGTGGAGCGCAGCCGGCTGCGGCACGTGTGCGTGGCGTGCGAGCCGCTGATCGTGCGGGTGGAGGCGCCGCACTGCCCGTGCTGCGGGCATCCCTACTACGGGGAGACGGAGGGCGAGCGGCTGTGCGTGCACTGCGAGGGCTTGCAACCGGAGTTTGGCGAGGGGCGGACGGCGGTGTTGTTCAAGGGACCGGCGCGCGCGCTGGTGCATGCGCTCAAATACCGGCACGGGCTGTATGTGCTGGAGGACATGGCGGCGGTGGTCGCGGGGCACGCGCACGTGGCGGGGTTTCTGCGCGGGGCGGTGCTGGTGCCGGTGCCGCTGCATGCGCGGAAGGAGCGCGAGCGCGGCTACAATCAGGCGCGCGAGCTGACCCGGGTGCTGGCGCGCGCGCTCGGCGGCGGCACGCGCGTGGCCGAGCTGCTGCGCCGCGTGGCGGACACCCAGACGCAAACCAACCTCGACCGGGAACAGCGCCGGGCGAACCTCAAAAACGCGTTTGCGCTCGCCCCGGCCGCAGGCATTACAAGCGACCTTCGGCATGTGCTCATCGATGACGTCTTTACCACGGGTTCCACCCTTAACGCCTGCGCGGCCGTGCTGCGGCGGGCGGGTGTGCCAAAGGTGGACGTCTGCACGTTTGGCCACGGTTAAGCCTGTTCTCTAATCCCGCTCTCCCTCGTATCTATGTCGTTGTTCAGCAAGCCGAAGTACTCCACCGTCGTCGTTAAGAAGAAGGACATCCCCAAGGGGCTTTACACCAAGTGCCCGATCTCGGGCGACGTGGTGTTCAACCAGGAGCTGGAGGCCAACCAGATGGTGGTGGCCAAGAGCGGTTACCATTTTCCCCTCGGGGCGCGTGAGCGGATCAAGGGCCTGTGCGACGCGGACACGTTCAAGGAGTTCGACGCGGACGTGCGCTCGGCGGATCCGTTGAAGTTCGTGGACTCGGCGGCGTATCCGGACCGCATCAAAAAATACGAGCGCGAGAGTGGTTTGCCGGAGGCGGTGATCTGCGGCTCGGGCAAGATCCACGGGATAAAGGTGTCGCTGGCGGTGATGGATTTCCGGTTCTGCGGCGGGGCGATGGGCTCGGCGGTGGGCGAAAAAATCACCCGCGCGATCGAGCGCGCGACGGCGGAGAAGACGCCGTGTCTCATCTTTTCGGCCTCGGGCGGGGCGCGCATGCAGGAGGGCATTTTCTCGCTCATGCAGATGGCGAAAACCAGCGCCGCGCTGGGGCGTCTGGCCGAGGCGAAGCTGCCGTATATCTCGGTGCTCACGCACCCGACGATGGGCGGGGTGACGGCCAGCTTTGCGGTGCTGGGCGACGTCAACATCGCCGAGCCCGGCGCTTTGATCGGCTTTGCCGGGGCGCGGGTGATCAAGGATACGGTGAAACAGACGCTGCCGGAGGGTTTTCAGACGGCGGAATTTTTGGAGAAAAAGGGGCTGATCGATCTCATCGTGACGCGCCTCGAAATGCGCGACGTGCTGCGCAACGTGCTCTGCGCCTTCCACACCCGCAAGGCCCCGGCGTTGGCGGCCTGAGCCGGCGCGAAACGGGAGCGGCTGGTAAAACCCCTCGTGAGCGAAAAACCCCGCGTGAGCGAGAAGCCCCCATTCGGCCCGGCGGCGGATTACGCGGCGGTTTGCGAGCGGCTGTTCGCGCTGAAGGCGCGGGGCGTCTCGTTCGGCATTGATCGCATGCGCGCCTTCGCGGAGGCGCTGGGCCACCCCGAGCGCGCGGTGCCCGCGCTGCACGTCGCGGGGACCAACGGCAAGGGCTCGGTGGCGGCGATGCTCGCGGCCATCCTCCGCGCGGCGGGGCGGCGCACCGGCATGTATACCTCTCCGCATCTGGTGCGGCTGGGCGAGCGGGTGCAGGTGGACGGCGCGGCCCTGACCGAGGCGGAGATCATGGCCTACTACGCGGAGCTGGAGCCGCGGACGGCGGAGTTGGAGCGCGCGATGCCGGGCGAGGCGCCGAGCTTTTTTGAATTTATGACCGCGATGGCGTTTCTCCAGTTCGCCCGGCGTGGCTGCGAGGCGGCGGTGATCGAGGTGGGGCTGGGCGGGCGGCTGGACGCGACCAATATCCTGACGCCCGAGGTGAGCGTCATCACCAGCATCGGGCTCGACCACTGCGAACTGCTGGGCGGCACGCTGGTGGAAATCGCGGGCGAGAAGGCGGGCATCATCAAGCCCGGGGTGCCGGTGGTGCTGGGCCGTTTGCCGGCCGAGGCGGAGGCGAGAATCCGGGAGATCGCGCTGGAGCGGGGCGCGCCGCTGACCAGCGTGCGCGAGGCGTTCGGCTACGATCTTGCGAACTACCCGCGCTCGGCGTTGGAGGGGGATTACCAGCGCGTCAACGCGGCCACGGCCACGCTGGCGGCGCGGGTGGTGGCGACGCGCTTCGGGATCACGGAGGCGCACATCGCGGCGGGTTTATCCACGGTGATATGGCCGGGGCGTTGGCAACGCGCACGGCTGGCGGACGGGCGCCTGATCGTGCTCGACGCTTCACACAATCCCGAGGGTGCGGCGCAGCTCGACGGGTTGCTGGCCAAGCTGGTGGTGGAGACGGGGCGGCGTCCGGTGGTGATCACCGGCGTGCTCGGGGTGGCGCGGGCGGGGGCCTTGTTGGCGGTGTTGGCGAAGCATGCGCGGGCGATCTATCTGGCGCGGCCGCAACAGGTGCGGGCCTCCAGTTTCGAGGAGCTGGAGGAGCTGGTGCCGGAGGAGTTTTTCAAGCGCGGCGGCACGTTGGCGCGCGGCACGGTGGAGGGGCTTTTCCCGTGGGAAGGCGAGTGCTCGGCGGGCCGGCCGGACGATGTGTTGGTCGTCACGGGATCGATCTACCTGCTGGGCGAGGTGCTGGCCCGGCTGGAGCCGGAGCGGGGCGCGGGCGAGCAGCGTTTGCAGGATTTTTGAGTACGCGGGACGGCGGGACTGCGGACACGCGGCGGCCGCGGATTAATACCCCCCACCCGTGGCATTTAGACTGATCGGGGGTGGGGACGGACCGCTGGGCCGTCCGGGTTTCGGAGCGGCGCGCCCAGCGGTCACGCCCCACCTAAAATCCGAAAGCACCGGGGTTTTTGCATTACAGGGTGGCGATGAGGGCGTTGAGGGTGGGGCTGGGGCGGAGGGCGGCGGAGGCTTTGGCGGCGTCGGGTTTGTAGTAGCCGCCGATGTCGGCGGGTTTGCCTTGGACGGCGATCAGCTCGGCGACGATCTGCGGCTCGGCGGCGGCGAGCTGCGTGGCGAGGGGCGCGAAGGTGGCTTTGAGCGCGGCGTCCTGGTCCTGCGCGGCTAGGGCCTGGGCCCAGTAGAGGGCGAGGTAGAAATGGCTGCCGCGGTTGTCGATGCCGGCGCCGACTTTGCGGGCGGGGGACTTGTCGTATTCGAGGAACTTGCCGTTGGCCTCGTCGAGGGTGGCGGCGAGGACGCGGGCCCGGGCGTGGTTTTGGGTCTGGCCGAGGTGCTCGAAGCTGGCGGCGAGGGCGAAGAACTCGCCGAGGCTGTCCCAGCGGAGGAAATTTTCCTCGGTGAACTGCTGGACGTGTTTGGGCGCGGAGCCGCCGGCGCCGGTCTCGAAGAGGCCGCCGCCGTTCATGAGGGGAACGATGGAGAGCATCTTGGCGGAGGTGCCGACTTCGAGGATGGGGAAGAGGTCGGTGAGGTAGTCGCGGAGGACGTTGCCGGTGACGCTGATGGTGTCATGGCCGAGTCTCAAGCGTTCGAGGGTGGCCTGGCAGGCGAGGGCGGGGGCGAGGATGCGTAGATCGAGGCCGGTGGTGTCGTGGAGGGGGAGGTAGGCGTGGATCTTGGGGATGATCCGGGCGTCGTGGGCGCGGTTTTCGTCGAGCCAGAAGATGGCGGGCGTGGAGGAGAGGCGGGCGCGGTTGACGGCGAGTTTTACCCAGTCGCGGACGGGGGCGTCCTTGGTCTGGCAGGCGCGCCAGATGTCGCCGGGGGCGACTTCGTGGGACAGGAGAATTTCAGATTGGGGATTTGAAATTTGAGATGCGTCGTCCGCGACGCGCACGACGCGGACGGTGCCGGCGGCGGGGATCTCGAAGGTTTTGTTGTGGGAGCCGTATTCCTCGGCGGCCTGGGCCATGAGGCCGACGTTGGGCACGGAGCCCATGGTGCGGGGATCGAAGGCGCCGTGGGTTTTGCAGAAATCGATGGTGGTCTGGTAGATGCCGGCGTAGCAGCGGTCGGGGATGACGGCTAGGGTATCCTGGGCTTTGCCGGCGGCGTTCCACATCTGGCCGGAGGTGCGGATCATGGCGGGCATGGAGGCGTCCACGATGACGTCGGAGGGGACGTGGAGGTTGGTGATGCCCTTGTCGGAGTTGACCATGGCGAGGGCGGGGCCGGCGGCGTA
>JBBRHC010000262.1:0-5442 GCA_038223295.1 Opitutales bacterium | reverse complement strand
CGTTGCGATCAACCCCACTGCTTGGAAAAGTTTCATGGCCCCCACTTCACTCCCGTCCTGGGTCTGAAGCAATCCGGCAAACCGTCTCGCGACCGGAGGACCTTGTGCCCGCTTCGCCGCCGCAGTTTCCATTTCCCCTTTTCTCGCGTTTCGTGTTCTTCCTAGCAGCAGCCCATACCGCATGAACGACGCCGCCCTCGACGACGACCCCTCCGTCACCGCTCCCGCCGAACCCGGCGAGGTCGGCCTTGTCGAGTCCCGCGACTTCATCAGCGCCGAGCCCTTCCCCTGCGACGACGGCCGCGTGCTCCCCGGCTTCACCCTCCGCTACGAGACCTACGGCCGCCTCGGCCCCGCCTCCGACAACGTCGTCCTCGTCTGCCACGCCCTCTCCGGCGACCACCACTGCGCCGGCATCCACGCCCTCTCCGACCGCAAACCCGGCTGGTGGAACAACCTCATCGGCCCCGGCAAAGCCGTCGACACCAACCACCTCTACGTCGTCTGCGCCAACGTCCTCGGCGGCTGCCAGGGCTCCACCGGCCCCCTCTCCCTCGACCCCGCCACCGGCCGCCCCTACGGCATCGCCTTCCCCGCCGTCACCATCCGCGACATGGTACGCTCCCAAAAACGCCTTCTCGACCACCTCGGCGCCCGCCGTCTCCGCTGCGCCCTCGGCGGCTCCATGGGCGGCATGCAGGCCCTCCAGTGGTCCATCGAGTATCCCGATTTCTGCGACAAAGTCCTCGCCATGGCCACCACCGCCCGCGAAGGCGCCCAAGCCATCGCCTTCAACGAGGTCGGCCGTCAGGCCATCCTCCAGGACCCCGAATGGCACCAAGGCAACTACGCCCAGGGTGGCGGTCCCCGCGTCGGCCTCGCCATCGCCCGCATGATGGCCCACATCACCTACCTCTCCGACGCCTCCATGGACCGCAAATTCGGCCGCCGCGAGATCCGCCCCGCCGTCGCGTCGTCCTCATCCCCGGTAGGCCGTCCGCTTGCGGACGCTCCGCCCCCCCCCGCCGCCTTCGACATCGAATTCGAGGTCCAGAGCTACCTGCGTTACCAAGGCCAGAGCTTCATCAACCGGTTCGACGCCAACACCTACCTCTACATCACCCGCGCCATCGACCGCTTCGACCTCGCCGCGACCCACGGCGGCACCCTCGAAAAAGCCTTCGCCCCCGTGAAGGGCGACACCCTGGTCGTCGGCTTCACCAGCGACTGGCTTTTCCCCCCCGAGCAAAACCGCGCCATCGTGCTCGCCCTCCAGCGCGCCGGCAAACGCGCCTCCTACGCCGAGTTGTCCACCGATCTCGGCCACGACTCCTTCCTGCTCGAGAGCCCCGAACTCTACGCCCTAGTCCGCGCCTTCCTCGACCGCCGCGCCTAAGGTTTCATCGACGCGAAAGTCCAATCGGAAAGGGTAAATTGGCAGGAGTCGGCCTTCAATCCCCGTCTGACACGCGCCAAGCCTCGGCCCACATCTACCCAAGGTGCCGCTGATCCGCGCCGGACAGGGATTTACCCGCGTCTTCACCCCCTACGACGCCGCCACCCTCGGCACCGGCCTCTCCCTCACCCTCCGCTCCTAACTTGTAGGGCGGGGTCTCCGCACCCCGCCGCTCCGATGCCGGGCCCGCCCCGATCCTCAGTGCCCGCAGACGCAGGCATACTCCTTCCGCGCGCACTCGCCGCACTCCGCCAGGTTGATGGTAAAGCGCACGACCACCGGCTTCGCCTCGGCATGCGCGCGGAATTGCACGATGGCCGGCAATCGCTCGCCCGGCGGCAGCGCCGCCGTCGAGACCAGGACGTCCCCTTCGCGCGCGAAGGTCAGCACCGTAGGCGCCGCCCGGTCGCCCGTCGTCACCGTCACCACCTGCGCGGCGGGCGCGGTCGGCCCGCCGTCCTCGCCCAGAAAGGCGATCCGCACCGTGCGCTCCAGCGTCACAAAAAACTCCGCGCGCGGCTCGACCTCCATCAGCACGCGTTCGCCATTCGGCGCGACGACCTTCTTTTCTTTGACGTGATCGTGCCCGTGCGTCGCGTCGGCGCGCGCCGGGGCCGGGACGGCCGTCGCCACCGCGAGCGCGCAAGCGCCGGCGGAGAGCAGGGAATTTACCAGACGAGCGAGATGTGTATTTGTTATCATGATACGGAAAAATCGTTCGTTCGCGGCGCGCGGCATCCCATGGCGCCTCACTGCGCCGCCGCCGCGCCGCGCTCCAGCGCGCGCGCCGCCGACCGGCGGCCGAAGTGGAAAACACCAGCGGCGTCACCACGAAATCCAGCAGCGTCGACGACAGCAGCCCGCCCGTGATCACCACCGCCACGGGGTGCAGGATTTCTTTGCCCGGCTGATCCGCCGCCAGCACGAAGGGGATCAGCGCGATGCCCGCCGCCAGCGCCGTCATCAACACCGGCACCATGCGTTCCTGCGTGCCGCGCACGATCATCGCGCGGGTGAAGCCCTCGCCCTCGTGGCGCATGAGGTGGAGGTAGTGCGAAAGCATCATGATGCCGTTGCGCGCCCCCACCCCGCCCACCGCGATGCCGCCCACCAGCGTGGAGATGCTGATGTCGCCCACCAGCAGCCACGTCGCGACCAGACCACCCACCAGCGCCAGCGGGATGTTGAGCATCACCTGCAGCGCCAGGCCCAGGCTCTGGAAATAACCCTGCAAAAGAAACACGATGATCACAAACACGCCCGCGCCCAGCGCCAGGATGCGCACCGTCGCGTCGCGCTGCGCCTGGAATTCGCCCTCGTAGCGGATGTAGACCCCCGGCGGCAGCGTGACCTGCTCCGCCACCTCGGCCTGGAGCCGCGCCACGAGCGCGCCGACATCGCGCACCGTCGGCTTGATCGCGATGGTGAAGCGGCGCTGGTTGTTCTCGCGGAAGATCACGTTGGGCCCGCGCGCCTCGCGCACGTCCGCCACCTGCGCCAGCGGCACGCGTTGCCCGCCGCCGGTCTTGATCGGCAGGCGCGCGATGCGCTCCGGCGTGTCGCGCGACTCGGGGGGCAGCCGCAACACCAGGTTCACGGTGCGCGGCCCGTCGCGCAGCTCCGCCACCGTCTTGCCGCCGGGCAGCGTGGCGAGCTGGGCGTTCAGCGCGCCCGGCGTCACGCCGCGCGCCGCCGCGCGCTCGCGGTCCACCTCGATGCGCAGTTGCGGGATCGCCGCCTGCGCATCCAGCCGCGCGCTTTCAAGGCCCGGGATGCCGCGCACCTGCTCGCCGAGGCGGCGCAACTCGTCCAGGTCGGGGCCGAAGAGCTTGATCGCCACCGGCGCGGGCACGCCGCTCAACATGTGCCCGATGCGGTCGGCCAGCGGCCCGCCCACCACCGCGAACACCCCAGGCACCGTGCGCACGCGCGCCCCGAGGTCGTCCAGCACCGCGCGGCGCGGACGCCCGCCCTCCGCCGCGAAATCCACGTCAAACTCCACCGTCGAGACCGGCACCACGTGGTCGCCCCGCTCCGCCCGCCCCAGCCGCCGCCCTACCGTGCGCACCTCGGGCACGGCGAGGATTTGCCGCTCCAGCATGTCGGAGATCGCGCTCATCTCGGCCAGCGAGGTGCCGGGCGCGGCCGTCGCCGCCACCAGCGCCGTCTCCTCGCGAAACGCGGGCAGGAAGTCCTTCCCCATTTGCGGATACAGCGAAAACGCCGCCGCCACCCCCAGCGTCACCACGCCGAGCACGGGCGCGGGATAATCCAGCGCCGCGCGCAAACTCGTCGCGCGCAGCAAACGTTTCAATCCCCGCACCAACCAGCCGTCCGCGGGCGTGGCCGGCTCGCCGCCCGCGCCCGCCCGCGGGTGGAGCAGGTAGGAGCACAGCAGCGGGATCAGGGTCAACGAGACCACGAACGACGCCGTCATGCTGAGCATGGTGGCGAGCGCGATGGGCGCGAACAGCCGCCCCGCCACGCCGCCCAGACCCAGCAGCGGCAGGAACACCAGGATGATGAGCACCGTCGCGTAGAAGATCGAGCCGCGCACCTCGCCCGACGCCTCCGCGATCACCGCGAGGCGGGCGCGCGGCGCGGCGGCGGCGGCGTTTTCGCGCAGCCGGCGGAACACGTTTTCCACGTCCACGATCGCGTCGTCCACCACCATGCCGATGGCCACGGCCAGGCCGCCGAGCGTCATCGCGTTCACCGACACGCCCAGCGTCGCAAAGGTCGGCAGCGTGAGCGCGAAGCTCATCGGCATCGCCACGAGCGTGATGATCGTGGTGCGGAAATTCAGCAGAAAGAAGAACAACACCACCGCCACCATCACCGCGCCGTCGCGGATCGCGTCCCGCAGGTTGCCGATGGCGTGGTCGATGAAATCCTGCTGGCGAAACAGCGCCACCGTCTCGACTCCGGCGGGCAGGGTCGGGCGCAGCTCGGCCAACGCCGCCTCCACCTGCGCGGTGAGGGCGCGGGTGTCGAAGCCCGGCGCCTTGGTGATCGAGAGGATCACGCCGGGGGTGGGCGTTTTTTCCGGCGCGCGGCTCACGCCCGCGTCGCCCCGCATCGGCTCCACGCCCCAGACGATCTCCGCCACGTCGCCGATGCGCACGGGGCGGTCGTTCACGATTTTGATGACGGTGCGGGCCAGCTCGGCGGGCTCGGTGCCGAGGGCGAGGTTGCGCACCATGATCTCGGTCGGCCCGCTGGTGATGAAGCCTCCCGTGGTGCTGCCCGCCGCCTCGGCGGCGGCGCGCTCCAGCTCGGCGAGCGAGACATCGTGGGCCTGCAAACGCGCGAGGTCGGGCCGCACCTCGAGCTGCGCCACGGCGCCGCCCATGTTGAGGATCTCGGCGATGCCGGGGATGTTTTGCAGACGCGGCTTGATCGTCCAGTCGGCCAGCGTGCGCACCTCGCGCGGCGGCAGGTGGCCGGGCGCGCCGGGCGGCGTGGTCGAGCGCACGCCCACGAGCAAAATCTCCCCCATGAGCGAGGCCACCGGCGTCATGAAGGGCTCCGCGCCGGACGGCAGTTGTCCACGCGCGGTTTGCAGGCGCTCCTGCACGAGCAGGCGGGCCTGCCGGACGTCGGTGGACCAGCCGAACTCCACGTAGATGAGCGACAACGCGACGTCCGAGTTCGACCGCAGCCGCGTCAGCCCGGCCACGCCCATCAAGGCGCTTTCCAGCGGCCGGGTGACACGCGTCTCGACCTCCTCCGGCGCGAGGCCGGGCGCCTCGGTGAGGATCACGACCGTCGGTCTGGTGAGGTCGGGCAACACCTCCACCGGCAGACTCAGGCCCGTGTGCGCGCCGGCCAGCAGCAGCATCAGCGCGAGGCCGAGGATGACGACGCGATGCGCGAGCGACCACTGGATGAGACGGTTCAACATGGTCAGGCCTCCGGGTTGGCCTTGCGCCAAAACACGACGCCCAGCAGCGCGACGAACAGCCCCGCGCTAAGAATTTTCCAAG
>JBBRHC010000261.1:0-5453 GCA_038223295.1 Opitutales bacterium | reverse complement strand
GGAAGGCGGGCGCGAGCGGGGCGAGCGAGGGGTGGCGCGCCCACTCGCGGCCGTCGCCTCCCGCGGCGCGGGGGAGGCGCACGAGATCGCTGCGGGGGAGGGCGAGGATGCCGCGCGCGGCGGCGTAGGCCTGGTAGCCGGCGGCATCGTAGGGGACGAGGGTGTTGTTGCCATCGTTGCCGCCGTAGAGGAAGAGGCAGATGAGGGCCTTGCGGTCGTTGCCCGGGATGGGCTGGGCGGAAAGGGTGGAGTTGAAAAGGCGCAGGGTGCCCATGGTGCTGAGCAGGCCGGCGAGGCCGAGGCCGGCGCAGGCGCCCTGGCCGAGAAAACTACGACGGGAAAGTGGGTGGGCCATGGTGGTGCGGAGGGGGACGGTTTATTTGTCGATGACGGTTTCCGGCGCGATGAGCAGCAGCCCGAGCGCGTGGCGTATCACGTGGAGGCGGTGATTGCGAAGATCGTCGCCCACGGCGGTCCAATACCAGCCGGGCAGGGCGGCGTGGATGCCGAGCAGGGCGGAACGCAGTTCGGGGCTGACGCGACCGCCGAGGAGTTTTTGGCCGAGGTGATCGATGAGGGCGGCGTAGTTTTCGGCGGCGGTGGTCGGGGTGCGGGCCAGGATGGCGACCTCTTGATCGAGCGGGATGGAGAGAGACAGGCCGTTGGAGAGGGGATTGGCGGGGTCGCCGGGTTCGCTGGTCCACTTCGTCCAGTTCAGGATGTCGTGGAACTGGTTGGCCTCCTTGATGACGGTGGTTTCGGAGGTGACCTGGAACTCGGGCGAGACGAGGCCGGCGGTGGCGATGGCGCCGGGGTGGGCGTAGACGGGCTGGAAGAAGTTGAAGACGGAAGGCGAGCCGTAGGGGATTTGGTGGGGGGTGTCGTAGAGATGGCTGAGGAAAAGGCGGGGGTCGCCCACGCGGGGCGGCGCGGGCGGGAAGGCGCGGTAGAAGCGGGTGAGGCGCAGCACCGGCTCGGCGCGTTTGCCGTAGGCGATGGAGGCGGCGGGGGCGGGGGCGCGGGCCTCGGGATCGAGGAGGAGGGCGCGGACGGTGGCGAAGAGATCGCCGCGCGCGCCGGAGCCGTTGTCGGCGAAGACGGCGGCGACGCGTTGGACGTAGCCGGGGGAGGGATTGGAGGTGACGAGGCGCTGGATGAGCTGGCGGGCCAGGAAGGGGCCGAGGTTGGGGTGCTGGAAAAGCGCGTCGAGGGCGGTATCCAGAGCGTTGATACCGGGCGTGCCGGCGGGGATGGTGACGCCGCGCACGATGCGTTTGGCACCGGTGTCGTGGAACTCGGGGTAGAACGTCATCGGGCGGCGGAGATCCCAGCCGTAGACGAACCAGCTCGTGCGGTCCACGGGGTTGCCCGGCACCCATTCGGGCGGCCTGGCGTCGTCGAAGTGCGGGCCCCAGCCGGTGAAGACGTGGGCGAGGCCGGCGATGTCGGCCTGGGTGTAGCTGGGGAGGGGCAAACCCTCGGCGTCGAGCCGAAGGGTGCCGTCGGGGTGGAGTTCGTTGAGCCCGATGGTGAAGAGCTGCATGATCTCGCGGGCGTAGTTCTCGTCGGGGCGCTGGCCGGTCTCGGGGTCTGGCTTGCGGTTGCGCAGCATGCTCAGGTAAACGCCCATTTGCGGGCTGCGGGTGACGTCGCCGAGGAGGGCGCGGTAGTTGCCAAACGCGTGGCCGAGGAGCAGGTCGGAGTAGGCGGCGACGGATTCGTGCTCGACCGCGAGCGCGCCGTCCTGGGAAACCACGAGGATCTGGGAAAGAGCCCAGGCGACACGCTGGCGGAGCTGGTCGGGGGCGGTGAGCGCGGTCTGCCACCACGACTCGTGCAACGGGTTTTGCCAGCCGTCGCTCAGGCCGGCGGAGCGGGCGAGCAGTTCGGCGCGGCGGGCGGCGACCCGGGGCAGGATAAGCGTGGCGGGCAGGGTGCGCTGGGCGTCGATCCACGCGGCATAGCCCTGGGCGCGGAGGGCGGTGATGGTCGCGGGGGAAGCGCCGAAGGTGGCTTGGTTGAGGAAACGCGAAGACTCGGCGACGGTGGGGGTGCCGACCGGGAGCGGGGCCGGCGCGGGGGGCGCGGGCGGGTTGATGGAGCCGTTGGCGGGCAGGAGTCGGCCCAGGATCTCGCCGCCAGGGACGGCGGCGGACGGGACGCCCACCCAGAGACGACCCTCGCGCAGGGCGGCGA
Source organism: Opitutales bacterium (assembly GCA_038223295.1). Classification (GTDB taxonomy): domain Bacteria; phylum Verrucomicrobiota; class Verrucomicrobiia; order Opitutales; family Opitutaceae; genus IMCC26134_A. Next base: position 3,257 of record JBBRHC010000261.1, on the reverse strand, counting down.
GGATGGCCTCGTGGGACTGGCCGGCGGCGGGCGCGAAGGCCCACGGCTGCGCGGCGACGGGGCCGGGGGCGAGGGTGAGGACGACGGGCCCGGGGCCGCCGCCGGTGGAGATGTAGAAGCGGGAACCGAGCGGCGCGGCCTGTAAGGCGCTGACGGATACGGAGACGCGGCCGGCGAGGCCGTTGCCCATGGCGCGAACGGCGGCGTGGCCCCAGGCGCCGGAGGCGACGCCGGCGGGCGGGCGGAGGTGCGCGAGGAAGATCTCATCGGGGGCGTCGTCCACGGTGACCGTGGTGCGGGCGGGCTCGCCGAGCTCGTAGGCGGGATCGGCCTGGAGGGTGATGGTGACGTTCTCGGTGTTTTCGAGCAGGAGGTCGGAGAGCGGGACGAGTTCAAGCTCGGCGCGGTCGGCCCCGGCGGGGAGCTGGAGCACGCCGGTGAGCGCCTCGAAATCGCCGCCCGCCTGGGCGGTGCCGGAGACGGTGTAGCGGACGCGGAGGGGGTTGACGTTACCCGAGCGGAAAAGGGTGATGCGGGCGGGGATGGCGCCGAGCTCGTAGGCGCGGGGCGAGGCGGAGCCCAGGGTGAGCCGGTTGGCGGAGGCGAGGCGGGCGAGTGTGGCGTCGCGGTCGTTGACGCGGGGCTGGGTGGTGGGGTCGAGCGGGTCGGTGCCGAGGAACTGTTCGTCGTGGTCGCTCACGCCATCGCCGTCGGTATCGAGGTCCTCGACGAGGACGCGAAAGAAGACGCGACCGGTCTCGGCGCGGCGGTCGGCGAGCGAGCGCGGATCGTCGGTGACGTAGCGGGCGTCGAGGGTTTCCCTGTCGGGGTCCAGGGTGGGGCCCGTCCAGGCGAGGGTGAAGTGGTCGCCGCCGCCGCCCTCCATATGGAAAAACTCGAAGTAGTGGGGGCGACCGCCCTGGAGGGTGAGAACGGCGGAGGTTTGGGACGGGTACTTGTTCCAATCGCCGGGGTTGGACCAGCCCGGCACGGAGGCGACGAGCCGGCGACCGGCGGGGTCGGCGGTGGGCGAGAGCCAGAATTCCGCGCCGTCGTCGGCGACGAGAAAGAAGCGGTAGTCGCCGTCGGCGGGCGGCACTATCCAGCCGCGGGCCTGAGTGCCGAAGCGGTCGAGATCGGGCGTGCTTTGCGTGAGTTGGAAGCGGGTCGTCGCGAGTGTGCGATCGGCGGCGGGAGCGCCGGCGGAGACGATGTTTTTGAAGGATCCGATCCAGGCGTTGGCGGCGAGGTTATCCCAGCGGGCGAACGAAAATTTGCCTCCCGTGTAGGTGCGGTCGAGGGGCAGGGAGAGGGTGAGCTCGGAGCCGTCGCCCTGTTTACGGTCGGGTAGATCGGTCCAGAGGACGAGGTCGGACGAGGTTTGAAAGCGGTAGAGCTTGGCGGGCTTGGAGGGCCAGCGGAGTTCGGCGGTGGCCGGGGACGGGAAGGCGAGGGAGCGGACCGCGAGGTGGGATCGAGGATCGCGAGGATCGGTGCCGGCGACGGATTCGTGGGAGTTGGGCAAGCCGTCGCCATCGGGATCGGCGGCGGGCGGGAGGGCGCCGCCGTGGCGGGCGGCCCAGACATCCGAGACGCCATCGCCATCGGCGTCGATGAGGGCGCGCGCGGAGGAAACGGGAAAAGTGGCCGCGAGAAGGGCGGAAAGAAGGACGGTGAGCGGTCGACGGGTATGCATGCGCGCGGTGTGCGAGCATTGGTGCAACAATAGGAGCTGGATAGCTGCCTCAATCGCTGTCTATCGGGGATTTTTATGTTAGAATCACTAGGGGATTTTATTATATGTATACGGGGTGGATAGCGGTAACAAGGCGGGCTAGCGAGGGTAAGCAACGTGGTGGACAAGGCCCCGTTCGGGCCGGGGAAAGCGGGCGGGCGGCTTAGGGCGCGCGCTTGCGTGGGCCCGGGGGTGTGCTCTCTTGGGCGGCGATGCCGCTCGACCACGCCGCCTTGAGAGACGCTTTCGCCGCCACCTCGTTGTTTGAAGACAAGACGTGGCGACTCGCGCCTGAAGCCTGGCCGCTCACGCCGTCGCAGGTGGAAGAGCTGCGCGAGATCGGGGCGGCCTGCCTGGAATACCATCGCGCGCTGGAGACCCTCTACAATCGGAGCGTCGCGGGCAAAAATCTGCTGCGCAACAAACCGCTGCTCGCGCCCTGGGTGGCGGAGTACCTGGACCGGGGGAAACCCGAGGCGCTGGTGGCGCACGCGCGCGACCCGAGGAACCGCGGGGCGTTCCCCGCCGTGCTGCGGCCGGATCTGCTGCTCACGGACGAGGGTTGGGCGATGACCGAGCTGGACTCGGTGCCGGGCGGGATCGGGCTGACGGCGTTCCTGAACCGGCTGTATTCGGAAACCGGTGACATCCTGGGCGCGGGCGAGGCGATGGTGAAAAATTTCCACGCGGCGGTGTCGGCCTTGCGATCGGATATCCGCAATCCGCTGATCGCGCTGGTGGTGAGCGACGAGGCGGCGACCTACCGGCCCGAGATGGAGTGGCTGGCGGAGCAGTTGCAGCGGCAGGGCAAGCGGGTGTTTTGCCTCTCGCCGGACGACATTTTCCCGCTTGGCACGGCCTTGTGTTTCGATGTGGAGGGCAACCCGGAGAAGATCGACATCATCTACCGGTTTTTCGAGTTGTTCGACCTCGAGCGCATCCCGACGGCGCACTATTTTCTGGAATCATGGGCGGCGGGGGAGGTGGCGATCACGCCGCCGATGCGGGCGTTTCAGGAGGAGAAGCTGGGCCTGGCGTTGTTTCACCATCACCTGTTGCAGGAGTTTTGGGCGGAGACGCTGAGCGCGAAGGCGCGGGAGCGGTTGCGGGGGCTGATACCGGCGTCCTGGGTGGTGGATCCGGCGCCGCTGCCGCCGGGGGCGACGCTGGACGGCCCCATGGTCGGGGGTCGGGCGCTGAGCGAGTGCCGCGGGCTGGCGGAGGCCTCGAAGAAGGAACGCGAGTTGATCCTTAAAATCTCGGGGTTTCACGAGACGGCGTGGGGTGCGCGCAGCGTGGCGTATGGCGCGGACTGCTCGCGGGAGGAGTGGCTGGCGGCGGTGGACATCGCGATCGCGGACGCGCCGGGCAATCTGCATATCTTGCAGACGTATCGGAAGCCGCGGCGGGCGACGCACGCGCTGTATCCGGCGGCGGGCGGGGCGGAGGCGCCGGAGCTGGGACGGTTGCGGTTGTGCCCGTATTATTTCGTGCGCGGGGACAAAGCGGAGTTGAGCGGGGC
>JBBRHC010000260.1:0-5483 GCA_038223295.1 Opitutales bacterium | reverse complement strand
GGCCTCGCCGTCATCAGCGACCTCTACAAAACCGAGGTCTACGCCCTCTGCCGCTGGATCAACCGCGACCGCGAGATCATCCCCGCCAACACCCTCGAAAAGCCCCCCAGCGCCGAGCTGCGCCCCGGCCAGCTCGACCAGGACAGCCTGCCCCCCTACGACCTCCTGGACGCCTTGCTGCGCGGCTACGTGGAGGAGGGATTGAGCCGAGCCGAGCTGATCGCGCGCGGCTTTGCCGAGCCCGTCGTCCGCGACATCTGCCGCAAGGTCGACCTCAACGAATACAAACGAAAACAAGCCGCCCCCGGCCTGAAAATCACCCCGCTCGCCTTCGGCATCGGCCGCCGCATCCCCATCGTGCAAAAATACGTCGGCTGATTTCTCAACCGCCGCCGTGTTCTCATGCACACGGATGCAGCCTTCGACCTGTCTTTTTCAGCAACCGGGTTCATCCGTGTGCAGCCGTGGTTCAAAACATGCCTACCTCCTCCTCCGAAAACCTCTTCGCCCGCGCCGAGCGCCTCATCCCTGGCGGGGTAAACTCGCCCGTCCGCGCCTTCCGCTCCGTCGGAGGCGCGCCCTTTTTCACCCGCTCCGCCCGGGGCGCTTTTCTCACCACCACCGACGACCGCGAGCTGATCGACTTCGTCTGCACCTGGGGTCCCGCCATCCACGGGCACAACCACCCGGTCATCAAGGCCGCCATCGCCGCCGCCCTCGATCACGGCACGTCCTTCGGCACACCCAATCCCTACGAAGTCGAGATGGCCGAGCTCATCGTCACCTTTTTCCCCTCCATCCGGAAAGTGCGCCTCTGCTCCAGCGGCACCGAGGCCACCATGTCCGCCGTGCGCCTCGCGCGCGGCTTCACCGGTCGCGACAAAATCATCAAATTCGCCGGCTGCTACCACGGCCATTCCGACTCGCTCCTCATCAAGGCCGGCTCCGGCGCGCTCACCCACGGCCACCCCGACAGCGCCGGCATCCCCGCCGCCTTCGCCCGCGAGACTCTAGTCCTCCCCTTTAATAATCCTGACGCGCTCGACGCCGCCTTCGCCGCCCACCCCGGCCAGATCGCCGCCGTCATCCTCGAGCCCTACATCGGCAACGTGGGCTTTATCCATGCCGATCCCGGCTACCTGGCCCGCGTGCGCGCCAGCACCGCTCGCGAGGGCGCGGTCCTGATCTTCGACGAGGTCATGACCGGCTTCCGCCTCGCGCGTGGCGGCGTGCAGGAGCTCGAGTCGATCACCCCCGACCTCACCTGCCTCGGCAAAATCATCGGCGGCGGCCTGCCCGTCGGCGCCTTCGGCGGCCGCGCCGACATCATGGATCAACTCGCCCCGCTCGGCCCGGTCTACCAGGCCGGCACGCTCTCGGGCAACCCCCTCGCCCTCGCCGCCGGCATCGCCCAGCTCCGCCTGCTCGACGAACTCCGCCCCTACGCCCGCCTCGACGCCCTGGGCCGCCAGGTCTGCGCCGCCGCGCTGAGCGCCGCGCGCGCCAAAGGCATCGCCCTGCAAGCCCAGCAATGCGGCAGCATGTTCAGCCTCTTTTTCAACGAACACCCGGTGCGCGACCTGCCCGGCGCGCTCGCCTCGGACGCGAAGGTTTTCGCCCGCTTTTTCCACGCCTGTCTGGCGGGCGGATTGTATCTGCCCCCCAGCGCCTACGAAGCCTGGTTCCTCAGCACCGCCCACGAAGGCCCCGCCATCGACCGCGCCTGCGAAGTCATCTCCCGCGCCATCGCCGACCTCTGACGCCAGATCCCGCGACTCCCGTCCCCGCCCCCGTCCCCCGCCCCCGGCCCATCCCCGCTCAAGCGCGCGGATGCGCCCTATCATACACCTCGCGCAAACGCGCGATGGTGACGTGGGTGTACACCTGCGTCGTGTTAAGCGACGCGTGGCCCAGCAGTTCCTGCACGAGGCGCAGGTCCGCCCCGGCGTTGAGCAGGTGCGTGGCGTAGCTATGGCGCAGCTTGTGCGGCGTGAGGTCCATCGGCAGGCCCGCCAGCGCCAGGTAACGTTTCAACATGAGCTGCACCGCGCGCGGCGACATCCGCCCGTGGCGCGCATCCACCACGATGGGCGCATCCAGCCCCGTCTCGCGCGCGAATTCCCGCCGCCATTTCGCGAGCACGCCGGCCGCCACCTTGCCCAGCGGACACAGCCGCTCCTTGCGCCCCTTGCCCAGCACGCGAACCACCGTGTCGTCCGCCTCCAGCGACCCGTAATCCAGCCCGGTCAACTCGCTCACGCGCAGTCCCGCGCCGTAAAGCAGCTCCATCACCAGGCGATCCCGCCAGGCGATAAACGGCCCCTCCGCGCCGTTCTCCAGCAGACGCCGCGGCCCGTCCAACAAGAGCCTCATCTGCGCCTCGGTGAGGAAATGCGGCAGCCGTTTTTCCAGCTTCGGCAACGCCAGACCCACGAGCGGATTTTTCACCACCCGCCCCTGGCGTTGCCAGTATTTGAAAAACGCGCGCAAGCCCGACGCGTGGTTGTGCAGCGTGCGCCGCCCGAACCATTTCTGCGCCTCGATCACAAAATCGCGCATCACCCGCGGACTCAGCCCCTCCAACTCGCGCCCCGCCCCGCCCTCGCCCAGCGCGCGCCGCCGCCACCCCACGAAGTCCACCAACGCCTGCCGGTAGTTGCGCACCGTGTAGGCCGAGTAGCGCCGCTCCAGCGCGAGATGCGCCGCGAAGGGCGCCCACCACTCCGCCAGGAAGGCCTCGGACAAAAGCTCCGCGTCGTCAGACATTTCAGCCAGGCCGGTCGGCGTTTAGGCGGTCGGCGCCACCGCGCGCTCGACCGCGCTTTTCACCGCGTCGGCGTGGCGCCGCAAGGCCCCCTCGGGATCGAGCCCGCGCACCCGCGCGGCGGCGCAGAGCTCAAACAAATGCCGGCCCAGCGCGGCGTCATCCAAACTCGCGCCGAGCGACTGGACCACCGCGCCATCCACCGCGCGACCGGCGGGCAACGCCTTATTCTCGATCTGTTTCCACACCGCCTCGGCATACATTAGCGCGGGCAGACGCGGCGGCAGATCCTTGAACACGCCGGCCTGTGCGGGGCCGTTTTTTTTCTCCTGTGCCTTGATCTCCTCCCACTTCACGACGACCGCCGCCGCATCGCCGAGCTTCGCGCCTTCGCCAAACACGTGCGGGTGGCGGCGGATGAGTTTTTCGTTCACCTCGCGCGCCACCGCATCGAGGTCGAAGTGGCCCGCCTCCTCGGCGATTTGCGCGTGGAAAACCACTTGGATGAGCACGTCGCCCAGCTCCTCGCGCATGTGCGACAGATCGAGTCGGTCGATGGTATCGAGCAGCTCGCTCACCTCGTCGATCAGGCAACGGGTGAGCGACTGGTGGGTCTGCTCGATGTCCCACGGACACCCGTCCGGAGCCCGCAGGCGGGCGATGGTCTGGCGTAGGTCGTCAAGCGCGCTCATGGACGAAGCAGGTAGCCGGGTGGCCCCTGCAAACACACGCCAAAACTCGCCGCGCGCCACGCGTGCCTTGGGTGTAACAGGAGACGACGTAAGGGCTGTTCCTCCGACGTGGCACGGGCATCCCGCCCGTGAGCGTATGGGCATCCCGCCCATTCGCCGACGATCCCCTGGGCGGGTCGCCCGTGCCACTTTAGATCCCCCGGCATCTCTGCCTGTCACATCCACGCGCCCGCGCTACCCCGCCAGCGCCGCGCGCACCTGCGCGAGGTCCGCCACGATATCGAGCCGGTTCGCGCCCGGATCCTCGCGGATGGGCTCGTCCGCGCCCGCCGTCACCACCGGCCGGTAATCCAGCCCACGCAGGCCGGCCAGGCGCCAGAAATACGGGTTAAAATACGCGCGGTTCACCAGCTCCACCACCCGCGTGCCGGGCGCGCAAAACGCGAGATTCGCCAGGCCCGCGCCGTGCGGCGCCACCACCACCCGCGCGCGGCGAAACACCGCGATCTGCTCCGCCCAGGCCAGCTCCTCCGCGCGCACCGTCACGAAGCCGCGCGCCTCCAACAGCGCGCGCAGCTCGCCCTCGTTACCCACCCGACGGCGGCGGGCGTTGTCGCGCGTCAGGTAGATGCGCTCGCCCGTCGCCGTGGCCGCAGGCGCGCCGTCGCGCCCCACCGGATCGCAAAACCGATCGAGCAAGCCCAGCGCGGTCGGCGTCGGCCGCCCGGCGAGGCCCACCAGGCCGGGCACGATCAGCGGCGCGCAGAGCAGGTGGGTATGTCGCCGCGCCTCGATCACCCGTTCCGCCCCGCCCCGCCCCGCCAACGCCTCGCGCGCGAAGGGCGAGGCGGCGTGCGCGACCAGGTTTTCCGCCTCGCCGGGGGGCAGCATGAGCAGGCGCGGCAACTCCTCCAGCAGCCAGTGGCAGTAGCCCGAGCCGAGCTTCACCGCCACGACCGCCGCCGAGCCCGCGAGCATCTCGGGGGCGCGCAGGCGCGGATAGTCCAGCAGCCAGTGCCGCGCGAAGGGCAGGCCAAAATCGAGCGAGACGTCACGCGCGAGTTCGTTCCCGTCCGCCGACAACACCGCGCCATCGCCATAAACGCGCCCGGCGGGCAGGCGGGCGACAAAATCGGGCTCGATCTCGACCTCGGCCAGCGGCCGCAGATACGCCAACACCTCCGCGCTCGCCTGCGCGGGCAAGGCGTAGGCGAGCCGCCCGCCACCCGCCGCGCCAAACGGCGCCAGCTCGCCCCCGGCGCGCGCCACGAGTTCGCTCAATCGCACACAAACCTTCGGCGGCGGGATCGGCGTCACCCGCCCGCCCCCCCAGCCGGGCGCGGGGTCGGATGCGGAACCGGGAGCCACCGCAATACCGCGCGCCGGCTCAGGGCGCGGGCCCCCAGCGTTTGGTGAAGGGATAGTAGATGAAGAGCGGCCGCCCGATCACGTCCTTGGCCGGCACCGTGCCCCAGTAGCGACCGTCGAGGCTGTTCGCGGAGTTGTCGCCGAGGGCGAGATACTGGTATTCGCCGATCCGCACCTCGGCCCCGCCTTTGAAGGCCCCCTCGTCGCGGTAGCCGACATAGTTTTCCACCTGCTTCGCGTTCTTGTCGAAGGCGGGCGAACCGGTGATCGGCGCGCCGTTGCGGAACAGCGTATGGTCGGCGATGCGCATCGTGTCACCCGGCACGCCGACGAGTCGTTTGATGTAGTATTGGTCACCGCCGGAGCGCGCCAGATCGGGGATGTTGCCGGTGCGAAAAACAAACCCGTCGCCCACCTCGGGGCGGATGAAATGGTAACTCGCGCGATCCACGAACAATTGGTCGCCGGTGAGGATATCGAAGGAGAGCACCCGCTCGCCCGCGCGCACGGTTTTGCCGGTGCGCAGGAGGCGTATCGTCTGCACGCCATTGCTCGTGTTTACCTTGCCCTCGACCGTGTCGCCGCGGGCGACTCTCTCGCGCACGATCTCGCTCAGATTGCGTTTATCGTCCGGGAAAAAGGTGTCGCGCAACACCCAG
>JBBRHC010000259.1:0-5490 GCA_038223295.1 Opitutales bacterium | reverse complement strand
ATTTCGAGACCACCGGCTCTATCCCCGCGATCACCTGGACCCCTACCACATCGCTAAGCGCCAACGTCACCGCCACTGCCAGCCTGTCTAATAACGGCACCGTGGACGTCCGAACCAACTTCGGCGGCACGTCGGTGCCCGCAGGCGACAGAACCAGGTCCATGTCAATGAACGCCAATTTCACCGGGGTGCCCACCAGCGCCACGACGTGGTTCGCAACGATGAGGACGCCTTTGCTCGATATAGTTAACAATGAATCTGATTTAAGAAAGCTCGACCTCAGTTTCGACCTCTCCGCCAACCGCGTAATCCCCATCCGGGTCCGTATCGAATCCTTTAACAACAACCTCAGCACCGGCTGGCGCGAGGCGACCATCCTGCCCGTGGCGGTCAACACCACCTACCGCTACTGCATCGACCTCAGTACGATGACGCGTCACTCCACGGACTTCAAACCCATCAATACCATTGCCGTCGTTAGTGATCGGATCCAAATCTCCTTCACCCTCAACGGCACCGCCTCCGATTCCCAGAGCTGGCCGCGTGGCCCGAGCGCCCAGTACAATCAGGTGAATGTGGACAACATCACCTACACCTCCCCGGCCTACTATGTGAGCCCGACCGGCGGCGGCACCGGTGCCACCCAGGAGAGCCCTGCCAGACTCACCGACATTATCCAGATAGCGCAGCCCGGCGACGTCATCCTTCTCAATGGAGGCACCTACACCGGCACCTTGGACATTGATCGGATCAGCGGCACCCCCTCGCGGTGGATCACCCTGCGCTCCAATCCCGCCAGCACCACCCCGGTGCTACGGAGCAACTCATGGAATGCCATCAAAATATTCGCGAACGTCTGTTATATAAATCTGCAAGGTCTGGTAATCCGGGGTTACCTTAAGGATGCCGAAGCAATCGCGGCCGGCCTCACCCTCGCCAACGCCACCGTTGACGGCGAAAGGCTCAATACCTTAGCCGACCCCGTCCGACAAAAAGATCCCGCCTACACCGTGTTCTCCGTCCCCGGACGCAACACCTATCCCGGCTCGGGTAAGTTTAACGTAAACGGCATCTGGCTCGATGGGCGCCAGAAAATGGTTCGTTCCGGATCCACTTACGTCCTGCAAGACGCCCCTGCTCACGAAGGCGTTCACCACGTACGGGTGGCGGACTGTCTCATCTATGAAAACACCGGGGTTGGAATCGCTTCAATCAAGGCCGACTACTTCACCATCGAGAACAATGTGGTTTACGATAACAACCGCTATGGCCGTTACGGCGGCAGCGGCATCAGCTCGCTCGAGGCCAGTAATTTCGATGGAGGCAACAATTATAAAATCTTCGTCATTGGCAATATAAGCCACAACAATGGCGGCTGGGTGCGCTGGGGCCCTCGACACTCAGTCAACACTAGCGGCAGGATCGAGGTGGTGCTGAACTTCTCGGACGGCAACGGTATCATCATTGATCGCCATTTTTACCACGCCTATTCCGGCGGTAGCCTGATTCAGAATAACTTGGTTTATGAAAATGGTGGCTCTGGCATTCACGCGCTAAATTCAAATCGCGTGCATATCGTAAACAACACCGCCTTCAGGAATAACAAGCCCAACGGAGCGCCTAATACCGTGAAAAGCGAACGCTGGGTGCAGCAGGGCAACCTCGCCGCCACCGCGCCCTACGCCACCTATCTGAATCAACCCCACAGTTGGTACACGGACGGCGCCGAATCCCAGAGCGTCGGCCAAATCTTCGCCCAAGGAGGTGACGATGTGCGGATCCGCAACAACATTCTTTGGGCTGCAGCGGGTGAACCGACCAATTATGAATCGACGGGAACAACCAACGTTTCCTACGACAACAATCTTTTCGGGCGCGATGGAGGTAACGTCGCCGCCGGCACGTATCAGACCGGCTTTGCCTCGTTTAACTTCAACATCCTTGAGGCTACGGGTATCGCTTCAAACGTGTTTGCCAACGTCACCAACCCGTCCACGGCCACGACCTGGCTACACCTCAAGACCAGCGCTCCCGTCAGTCCGGCCGCAAACGCGGGCAATATCTGGGCTCCCGGCGCGCCCCGCAACGACCTCGACGGAGCCCGCCGACCCATCGGTTCCAACACCGACATGGGCGCCTTTGAAGACCTCTGATTCGGCTTAACGTTGGGCGTATAAAAAGGGGAGCGTCGGCACAATGCCGGCGCTCCCCTTTTTGTTTATACAAACCCCAGTGCCCGACAAATAGCGCAGCTTAGACGGCACATGGTTTGTCGGTCCGAGGGGCGCACGCGTCTCGGGCGCAGGAGACAGCGTCCCGCCGTCTCCCTCCGAGCGTTGGGCGAGACGCCCAACGCGGCACCCGAGGCGGGTGCGCCCCCGGACCACGATCATCTATCCATCGGGTTCACTATTTGCCGTACGCTAAACCAGGCAACAGATTCTACTGCTTCAAGAAAGCCGGAATCGCCTCGTTCTGGATCTGTTGCTCGAAGGTTTCGCGCGCGTTGATAAGATCGCTCGCCCCGCCTTGTACCAAGACCTCGGCGGCCATGTTGCGCGTATTGTAGCGGCTCGCCATGGTGTAGCCGTAGGCGCCGGCGCTGAGGAAGGCCAGGAACTCGCCCTCGCCGACTTCCTGGATCTGGCGGTCCTTGGCGAAACAATCCCCGCTCTCGCACACCGGGCCGACGATATCCGCCGTCAACGCGGCGCGGGCGCTGTCGCGTCGCAAAGGCACGATTTCGTGAAAACTGTCATACATGGCCGGCCGCACGAGGTCGTTCATCGCGGCGTCGACGATGAGGAAATTCTTCCCCTTGCCGCGCTTCAGATACTCGGCGCGGGTGAGCAGGGCTCCGGCGTTGCCCACCATATAGCGTCCGGGCTCCAGCACGATTTTCAGCCCGAGGGGCGCCACGATGGGCTTGAGCGCCGCGCCATAGGCCTCGGGCGTGATTTCACCGGGATGCGCGGCCCACCACTCGGGCTGGCCGCTGGCGAGGGCCTCTTTGTACACGATGCCGATGCCGCCCCCGATGGACCAGTAGGTGATGCCATACTTGGCCTTTAACTCCGCGACGAAGGGCGCGACTTTCGTGGCCGCCTCCACGAAGGGGGCCACGCTGGTGAGCTGCGAGCCGATGTGCATCTGCGCCCCTTTGATAAAGATATTCGGGTAGCGCGCGGCCACCTCGTAGGCGGCCGCGGCCTGGGTTAGCGGGATACCGAACTTGTTGTCCGACTTGCCGGTGGTGATCTTGGCGTGGGTGTGCGCATCGACGTCCGGGTTGATGCGGATGGCGATGGGGGCCTTCACGCCGAGTTTCCCGGCCACGTGGTTGATGCGGGCGATCTCGGGCTCGCTCTCGACGTGGAAGGAGAAAATCCCGTGCTTGAGCGCCAGCTCGATCTCGGCCTCGGTTTTCCCGACCCCGGCGAAAACCGAGCGCTTGATGTCGCCACCCGCCGCCAGCACGCGCCGCACCTCGCCGCCGCTCACCAAATCGAAACCCGCGCCGAGATTCGCGAAATGGCGCAGGATCGCGAGGGACGAGTTGGCTTTCATCGCGTAGCAAATCTGGAGGTCGAGCCCGGCCAGTCCCTTCGCGAGGCGGGTGTAGTTATCCGCCATGGTGGCCGCGCTATAGACGTAAGTCGGCGTGCCGTAGAGGCGGGCGATTTCGGCGAGATCGACGTTTTCGCACTGAAGGTTTTGACCGGCGTAGCGGAAGTGGTGCATGGCAAAAGAGGCGGAGCGGGAGGGAGGATTAAAAGTGCGAGGAATAGCGGATTCGCTCTTGCGAACACCACCTCAAATTCACCCCTTCGACGGGTCTGTTTCACCCATGCTGCGCTTGCTCCGAAATTTCTTCCGCCGTCCCGCGATCCGCATGGGTCGCGTGGACAACACGCGCATCCGCCGCACCGCGATCCGCAACGCGCAGTTCGTGAGTTTCGTCGACGCCAGCGGTTGTTTCGAGTCGCGCCGCCCCGACCGTTTCGACCGCCGCCTCCGCCGCCAAAAGCTGATCAAGGCCCTCGTCGCCCTCGCCGGCGCCGGCGGTCTCGGGTGGGTGGCACTGGAAAGCGCACGCGCCATCGCGAGCTTTTAGCCTGTTCTTATCGAGCTGCTTGAGCGATTAAAGCTGACGTCGACACGTCGGCTAATCCGCACCGGGATTCACCTGCGGAAGACCCCTGAAGGAGCTGCCGTCGGCACCTTTCCCCCGCATCGGGGTCTCACCCCACAAGCCATAGGCTTACCATGAAACTCTCCGCCGCGCTGGTTGTTTTCACGTTGGGCTGCATGCCCGCCGCCCTCGATTTGCGAGCGCAGGACCCCCCTGTGGCGACCGTGACCAAAGAGTTTCTTACCCCGGCCCAGATTGACGAATTACTCGCCCCCATCGCGCTCTATCCCGACCCCTTGGTCGCCATCATTTTACCCGCCGCCACTTTCCCCGCCGATGTGGTTCTGGCGGCACGTTATCTCAAGGCCGGCAAAAACGTCGATGACCTCGAGGACCAGCCTTGGGACGAGAGTGTAAAGGCCCTCGCCCGCTACCCCGAAGTCGTCTCTTGGATGGATGAAAATCTCGCGTGGACCCGGCAGGTCGGCGAGGTGTTTTTGCTCCAACCCGCCGCGATCCTCACCGGCACGCAACGCCTGCGCGCCGCCGCGTTCGCCGCCGGAAACCTGAAAACATCCCCCGAGCAAAGCGTGGTCGTGGAGCGCGAGGTCATCCGCATCGTGCCCGCCCGCCGAGAAGTCATCTACGTGCCCGTCTACGATCCGGTGTGGGTGTATCGCCCTCGCGTCATCGACTTCCACCACCCGCGCCCGCTGATAACGTTCAGCACGGGCTACCGCACCGGTCAGTGGCTCTCTTACCACTGCAACTGGGGCTATAACTCCGTCGTGGTCGTCAACCGTCCCTACCGCAAGGTTGTCTGGAACGACTACCCGGATTGGAGCTATCCGAGCCACTCCGTCTTATATCGGCACCGCGCCTGGCAACCCGCCCCGGTTCGTGTGCTTACCGTGCGCCGAGAGTTTGCACGTCATCCGGGCTATCGCACCGCGCAGCCGACCACCACCGCCCACCTCCATCGTCGATCCGATGGAGAACGCACCTCGCCCCGCGCCACCCGCATCGACGAAACCGTTCGGCGCTCGCTCCGCTCCGATGCGACGGCCTCCGAAAACCTTTCCGCGTCGCGCAACCAAGCGCCTGACCTGACCGGCATCGAGACGCGCCGCCGTCGCGAGGACTGGCGCACGCGCTCCAGTTCTCCCGACCAGTCGGCCACTTCGTCTCCCACCCGCGCCCGAGTCGAGGCGCCGGCCGAAGCCGCTCTCACCGATCTGGCGGACACCGAGCGCCGCACCACCCCCCGCCGCGAGCGCTTTGACCCCGGCGTCCCCCCCCCCGCACCCCCCCCCCCCCCCCCGCCCCCCACCGAGAATTGCCAACGCGAAATGACGGAA
>JBBRHC010000258.1:0-5506 GCA_038223295.1 Opitutales bacterium | reverse complement strand
GGGGGGGGGGGGGGGGGTGCCCGCCGGGGGTGGGGCGGTTTATCGCCGCGGCGGGGGCAGCGCCCCAGCGGGTGGGGACGTCGGAGCCGGGGGGGGCGGAGGTGTTTTCTCTATACTCGCCCCATTCGCAGGTGATCTGGTCGGCGAAATAAGTGGCTTGCGCGGCGGGGCGACCGGCGAGGCCGAGGAAGGGCTTGCCGGCGGGGTTGAAGCCGGAGTCTTGCGTATTGGTGCGGTAGTTTACGGTGAGCTTGTAGTAAACGACTTTGCGGGCGGTGACGGCGGCGGCGGCGCGGGGGTTGTGACCGACGAGGTTCTTAATATTATGCTCCACGCTGTTGTGATGGTTGCGGTTGTTGGCGGTGCTGCCGGGGACGAGGTTGTTGGCCACGCCGAGGCCGCCGAGGCGCTCGTTGATGAGATGCATTTGCACAAAGCGTTGGCCGGTGGTGGTGAGGCTCTGGGCCTGGAGCTCGGACCAGCCGGCGGGGCTGGCGGCGGGGGCGCTGCCGCCGGGGCGGTTGGCGGAGAGGTATTTGACCTCGGCGACGCCGGCGCGGCCGGCGTTCATGGTATAACTGTATTGGGGGGCGGGGAGGTCGGCGACGCCGCCGGTTGAGAAAAGGTCGATGAAGAGGGTGGCGATGGCCTGCATCTCGGTATCGAGCTGGGTGGCGCGGGCGGTGGCGGGGGGTGCGGAGCCGCGGCCGGCCTCGGTCTCGGCGGAGACAAAATCGCTGTGGCCGCGGGCGCGGGTCTCGGCGTCGAGGATTTGCTGGGCCTTGGTCTTGTCGGTGGCGGGGGCGGCGGGGTCGGCGAGGACGGCGCGGGCCTTGGTGCCGACGCGTTCGGGGGTGGAGGCGACGATGAGTTCGTAGCGGGTGCCGACGCGTTCGAGGTAGACGCTGTGCTCGACTCCATCGCGGCCGGTGAAGGGGGAGCGGCGACGCCACCAGTCGCGGATGGCGGCGACGGCGGAGCGGGCGGCGCCGACGACGGCGCTGATGCCGCGGACGATGCGGTCGACGATCCAGTCGATGGCGCGGTCCACGCCGACGCGGATGCCGGCGACGATGCGGCGGATTTGTTGCGGGAGGTCGCCCATGCCGAGCTGGTTGGCGAGGAATCCGATGGCGATGGGGACCATGCGGCCGAGGGTGGACTCGACGAGGTTGGCGCCGCGGGTGATGACGCCGCGGGCGATCTCGCCGAGGCCCTCGAAGACGGCGTTGACCACTTCGAGGAGTTGGCGGAGGTATTGGAAGAAGGACTGGATGGCGTTGTAGATGGCAATCAAGCTGTTGATGACCGGCATGATGCCAGAGATGTCGAGCAGGCTCACGAGCCAGCGGGTGGCGAAGGCGATGACGCGGGTGATGAGGAAATCCATCACGCCGGACACGATGCTATCCCAGAGGTTGGTGAGGCGGGAGAGGATCTCCTGCCAGAGGCCGGCGGGGCCGCGGGTGATGAGGACTTGCACGAGGCCGAGGGCCTCGCCGGCGATGCCGAGGCCGCGCTCGATCTGGGCGGAGCGGCCGGGGAGGCGGCGCTCGATGGCTTGGAAAACGCGGGCGCGGGTGATGTCGAGGACTTGGAGGACGACGTCGACGACGGCGCGCAGGCTGAACTCGGTGGGGGCGCGGATGCCGGTGTCGCCGAGGGCGCCGAAGAGCCAGGTGGCGAGGCCGTCGAGGAGGTGGCGGCCGAAGTTATCGAAGAACTGGATGAAGCCGGTTTTGACCGCGTTGAGCAGGTTGATGAGGAAGCCGACGGGATCGCGCAGGATATCGCGGATGGCGCGGGCGGCGTTGCGGATGAGGTTGGTGACGAGGGCGGGCGGGAGGTTGAAGAGGAGCAGGACCTCGCGGAAGAAGGTCCAGGCGGCGCCGGCGAGGTTTCCGTCGCGGAAGATCTGTACGACGATGCGGCGGAAGACGGTCTGGGCGCGGGCCCAGAGGCCGGGGACCTCGAGGAGCTGGCTGAATATGGGGATGCGGCTGAGGATTTTTTCGATGAGGAAGTTTTTGATGGGCTCGCGGATGCACTCGGGGATGAGGAGGAAGGGGCCGAGGACGAAGTCGCCGATGCGGCCCATGAGGTCGCCGAGGGTGGCGACGAGGCGGCCGAGGGCGTTGAGGATGGGCTCGATCCAGGTGGCGAGGGTGGCGAGGGCTTCGTGGGCGAGGTCGAAGACGCCGACGACCTTTCCGGTGGCCCAGAGGCCGAGGGCGGTGGCCTCGTCGGAGAGCCACTGGAGGGAGCCGGAGAGGGGGCTGAGGAGGGTGTTTTGGCCGAGGCCGGAGAAAAAGCCGGTGACGTGGCCGACGAGGTCGCCGACGAGGCCGGTGACCCAGGTGGAGGCGGCGGTGAGGTTTTCCTGGACTCCGGCGATGGCCCGGCGGACGCCGGGGAGGACAATATCGCGGAGGAGGTCCTGGTTTTCGGCGACGTCGCCTTCTTCCTCCATGTTGTCGGCCATCTGCATGGCGTTATCCATCCAGGTGGTGACGGTATCGCGGAGGTTGAGGATGGCGTCGAGGGGGAGGAGGGCGGCGACGGTGTCGACGACCTGGCGGATGGGGGCGATGACGGGTTCGAGGCTGGTCTTGATCTCTTCCCACACCTGGCCGGCTTTGTCGGTGATCCAGCCGACGAGGCCGCCGGAGCCGTCGTCGTCGCCGCCTTCGCCGAAGCCGAGGAGGTTTTTGATCTCGGTCCAGACGGAGGAGGCGTAGTCGCGGGCGGGGGCGGTGAGATCCCAGATGTCGGTGCCGAGCTGGGTGATGTAGTCCCAGGTGTCGGAGGCGAATTCGCCGAGGAAATCGACGACGGGCGCGCCGAATTTATCCCACAGGCCGGAGAGGTATTCGCCGATGGGTTCGAGGAAAGTGGTGATGGACTCCCAGGCGTCGCCGGCGATGGCGGAGAGGGTGTCGCGGAATTCGCGGACGGCGGCGATGAGGGGCTGGCAATCGCCGGAGACGAGGGCGGAGAGGATGACGCGGCCTTGGTCGATGAGGCTCTGGAAGGTGTCGGCGAGGGTGGCGGTGAAGCCGCCTTGGGCGCGCATGCCCGCGAAAATGGAGGTGAGGCCTTCGGAAATCTTGGTCTTGAGGAACTGCCAGAAACCGACGCGGCGGATCTCGTAGAGCGTCTCGTAGATGCGGGTGGGGACGAACTCTTCGACGATGGACCAGAAGCCGCGTTCGATGAGGCCGGGCTCGTCGGGGGCGGGGGCGGCTTCCTCGCGCTGGATCATGCCGGCTGGTGCGGGCGTGAGCGCGACGGCGGGGGCGGCGGTCGGGGTGAGCGCGGGGCGGAGGAGGGGGGCGGTGGCGGCGGGGGGGCCGCGTGGGGGGTGGGCGCGGCCGTGGGTCGGGGGGCCGCGGGCGGGGGCGGCGGGGAGGAGGGGGGCTTGTTGGACGGTGTGGGCGGCCTCGTGGGCGAGGAGCCGGGAATCGGAGGGGCTGGCGCCGGAGCCGAGGTAGATGTCGGGGCCGACGGTGAAGGCGCGGGCCTGGTAGCCGGCGGCGGCCCGGGCGGCGGCGAGGCCGGTGTGGACGCGGACGTGGCCGAGGGAGGCGCCGGTGACGGATTCGACCTGGGCGCGGAGGGTGCCGGGGAGGGGGGCGCCGCCGGAGGGGGGCGAAGGGGGGGCGGAGACGGAGCCAGGCGAAGGGCGAGAGGCGAGGGGCGAGGGGGAGGAGACGGGGGCGCGGGCGGTGGCTTCGGCGACTTGGGTGGCCTCGGTTTCCCAGCGGTCGTGGCGTTGGCTGAGGCGGGGGGCGACGGTGGTCGGGGCGGAGACGGACGTGGCGGAGACGGACGCGGGGGAGGAGTTGGTGGCGAAACGGGGGACGCCGGCGGTGGCGCCGGCGGCTCGGGCGGAGGGGGTGGCGGCGCGCGCGGCCCGGTGCGCACTGCTGGGAGCAGGGCGGCGAACCTGGACTATGGGGGTGAAGGCGCGGGCCATGGGGCGGGGAGACGGGTAACCGGGGATGGGGACGGGGATGGGGATGGGGACGGGGACGGGGACGGATTTTTTAACCGCAGATAACGCAGATGGGCGCAGATGTCGGAAACGGAGATGCGGAAGTGGACGGGGCGGCGGAGGTTGGTTTTTACGAAAAGGGGGCGGCGGGGGGTGGAAGGCCGGTAGCCGGCGCTCCCAGGGGGCTAGAGGGTGACATTGTGGGCGGCGCACCAGGCGCGGAGGGCGGGCGGGGGGCCGCCGGCTCTTTTTAGTTTCGCGGCGAGGACGGCGGGGAGGGCGGTGTTGTCGGCGACCTCCCAATAATAATCCGGCAGGAGGCCGCCTTCGGCTTTTTCGCTGCCGAGGACGAGGGCGTCGAGGTCGGAGGCGTTGAGCTGCTGGCTACCCGTGCCGGCGGGGTCGACGGTGGTGAGGGCGTGGGCGTGGAGGGACTGGCGCTGGTCGGGGGCGGAGCCGGTGTAGGGGACCGCGCGGGCGTCGGCGTTTTGGGAGGCGCGGGAACGGTTGATGGCGTCTGCGACGATGCGGGCGTAATCGTCGGGGTCGTTGTCGCCGTGGCCTTTGGGGGCGTGTTGACCGATGGCCCCGCGCAGGGACTGGGCGGAGCGGGTGATGCCGAGCTCGACCCAGTAGGGGTGGGTGGGGGTGAGGAGGACGGTGTACCAGGCCTTCAGGGCGGCGTCGCCGACGGATTTGCCGGGGAAGATGGCGAGGGGAATGCCGGTGCGCACGAAGGGCTCGGGGTAGGCGCCGAAGTCCTGGGCGATGCGGTTGAGGAGGTATAGGTTGGGCTGGTGTTTGTCGGCCTTGGTCCGGGGGTCGAAGGTGATGTTGCCGGGGTTGTTGCAGACCCAGTTGGGGCCGATCTGGCGGGTGTCCACGCCTTTGGTGTCGACGAGTTTTTTGACGGCTTTGAAGCGGTCGGCGTAGAAGACGAACCAGAAGGGGGCGGGGCTGGTGAAGGAGAAGTGGTCGCCGGCGGCGGGGGCGGCGGTTTGCTCGGGGCCGATGGCTTTGAACTGGAGGGCGAGGGGGGCGGCGGTGAGGGCGGGGGCGGAGAGGGCGGAGGCCGGGGTGTCGAGGGAGGCGGCGAAGTGGTCGGACTGGCGCTCGTGAGTCGGGGCGGCGGGGCGGGAAGGGAGGAAGGCGGGAAGGGAGGGGGCGGCGTTTTGTTGGGCGACGTGGGCGAGCTCGTGGGCGAGGAGGCGGCGGCCCTCGGGGGAGGCGGGCGAGTAGCGGCCGGGGCCGAAGACGATGTGCGAGCCGAGGGTGTAGGCGGCGGCGCCGAGGGCGGTGGCGGATTTGGCGGCGGCGGGGGTGGAGTGGGTGCGGACGGCGGAGAGGTCGCGCCGGAGGCGGGGCTCGAGCTCGGCGCGGGTGGCGGCGGGGAGGGGTTGGCCGGGGTGGCGGAGGGCGTCGCGGACGACGGGGACTTGCCGGGTGAGGTCGGGCTGGGCGGCGGGGGCGGAGGGCGGGGAGCGGACGAGGTAGCGGGGGAGGGTGTACGGC
>JBBRHC010000257.1:0-5518 GCA_038223295.1 Opitutales bacterium | reverse complement strand
CGGGCTGCACGTTGTTTTCCCAGTCGGAGAAGATCATCACGGCCGCATCGCGTGCGGCCGCGAGATCGGCCTCGGCGAGGGATTTCACGGGGAGGATGGCGAGGTCGAGCGTGCCGGCCGGGCCGTGGTGGTGGTGGGCGTGAGCGTGGCCTTCGCCGTGCGCGTGCTCGGGCTCGTTTTCATCGTGGCCGTGATCGTGGCCGCAGCAGTCGTCGTGGGCGTGGCCGATGACCAGCTCGTGCTCGCCGGCCGGCAGGGCGTAGGCGCCGGCCCACTCGAAGGGATAACTCGGCTCCATAAAACGCGGATCGAGCTCGGTGGCGCGCGAGAGGTTGAAGCCCCCGACGTTGAGGATGCGGTCGAGGGGCACGTCGGCGTTTTGGGCGCGCAGGAGACGGGCGGCGCCATTCATGCGGCGGATGCGGTTCTCCAGCGTGTCGAGCTCGGCAGGGGTGGCGAGGTCGGTCTTGTTGAGGATGAGCACGTCGGCGAAACCGATTTGTTTCTTTACCTCTGGTGAGTCGTCGAGGTGCTGGAGCACGTGGCGGGCGTCCACCACGGTGACGATGCCATCGAGACGGAAGGCGGCCTTCATCTCGTCGTCGCTGAAAAAGGTCTGGGCGACCGGGCCCGGGTCGGCGAGGCCGGTGGTCTCGATGAGGATGCCGTCGAGGCGGTCCTTGCGCTTCATGAGACGGCCCAGGATGCGGATGAGGTCGCCGCGGACGGAGCAGCAGATGCAGCCGTTGTTCATTTCGAAAATCTCCTCGTCGCTCTGGATGACGAGCTGGTTGTCCACGCCGACTTCGCCGAACTCGTTTTCGATCACGGCCAGCTTTTTGCCATGCTGCTCGGTGAGGATGCGGTTGAGCAGGGTGGTTTTTCCCGCGCCCAGAAAACCCGTCAGCACCGTCACCGGGATGGGCGTGGGCGTGGGCGCGGGGACGGGCGCGGCGGGAGAGGGCAGGGGAGCGGAGGTGGAGGCGGACATGTGAAAAGGGGACGGTGTATGGAGGACGGGACGGAAAAGCGTGGAGGCGCGGAAGCGCGGACGGAGGGCCACAAAGAGGCGCAGAAGTCGCCAAAAGAAAAGCCCTCGTCTCGCTCAGGTAGGCCGCTGGGTGTAACAGAAAATGAGGTCAATTGCTGTTCCTCCGGCGTGGCACGGGCCTCCCGCCCGTGGGCGAGGGGGCCTCACGCCCGTTCGCCGCCGATCCCATGGGCGGGACGCCCATGCCACTTTCGGACCCGCTGCCATCGCTTCCTGTTACACACCGTGACCCGAGACCGACCGCACTACCGCCGACTCGGATTTCAACCTCGCCGCGTCCTCCGCCGCCGTTTGGCTGAGGCCTCTTCGATGCGCATCACCGGTCTTGCCCTTGTCCCGCCTCCGTCCGCCGCCGACCTGCCGCGCGTCACGCCCGAACTGCTCGCCTCCGTGCTCGCCCGTTACTCGCGGAGCAACGAGGGCATCCATGCGATTCTCGCCAAAGTCGATCCGGCGGATCCCGACGCGTCGATCGACCGCATTTTAAAATTCGTCGACTATGGCCACGCCTCCATCGGCGGGCTCACCGGCGGGCTCGCCATCGCGCTCGACGACGTGTCGATGTGGCTCGCCTACAAGGTTTTCGAGATCGCGCAAATGGCCGACGGGCAGGAATCGTCCACCCGCTACATCACCCTCGCGCCGAGCGCCTTGCCCGAGCCCGAGGCGCTGGGCATCCCCGCCGATCTGGCCCCGCGCTGGCGCGAGGTCATGGGCCGCGCTTTTGCGGCTTATCAGGCCGAGTATGCGCGGCTCGACGCCCTCGGCGCGGCCGAGCCTGATCGCGTGCGGGTGCCCGCCGGGGCCAAGCCCGCCGTCATCGGGCGTATCCGTAAAAACTACGCCTTGGATCGCGCCCGCTATTTCATCCCGTTCGCTACGCGCACGAACCTCGCGCTGGTGCAGAGTTCGCGCATGTGGGCGCAAACCGTGAAACACCTCGCCTCCCTGCCGCAACCGGAGGCGCGCGCCGCCGCCGAGCTCATCCGCGCCGAGTTGCTTAAAATCTCCCCGCGCCTGATGCGCCACAGCGGGGCCGAGCGGAGTCACGAGGCCCAGGCCGCAGCCGAACTCGCCACCTCGTGCCGGCTGGGTTTGGAGCGCCTCTCCGCCGCGCCGCTCGCCGACGGGACCTGGGTGCATGTGGACCGCGCCACGCCGCCCTTTTTGTCTGAACAGCAAAACGTGCCCGACGCGCTCTCCGCCCGCGCCAACCGCTACGGCCAGCAAGGCACCGGCACTCGCCGTATGCGCGTAAGCTTCGCTTGGAATAACCTGGCTATAGCCGAGCTGCGCGATCTCAACCGGCATCGCACCGGCCATCGTTATACCCCGTTGATCCAAGCCGGGTTTTACCTGCCGCCCGAGATCGCGCACGCGGCGCACCAGACCCTGCTTGACGACCAACTCGCGTTGACCCGCGCGTTATTGGAACGTGGATCGGCTGCGTATGTTTACACGCTCTTGCTGGGCGCGCAGACGCCTTTCGAGCACTCGACCCACGCGGACAAGTTTATCTATGAGGCGGAACTCCGCACCGGCATGGGAGCCCATTACCGCTATGCCGAGCATCTCTCCGCCGCCCTCGCCGGTTTTTTCGGTCAGGTGCCGGAAGCGCGCGATTGGGTGGTGGAAGGCACGGCCGAACCGGAATAACCTTGCCCCCAAGGTCTCTCGTAAATGCATTTTCGTCTCATGAAGCTCGCCGTGAGCCTTATCTTTGCCGCACTTGCGACCGTGGCTCCCGCCCTCGCCGGCCCCGGGCGGATGGATGTGAGCAAACGCGCCGCCCGCGTCTCAACCGAGGAGAAGGCGGTACTGCCCGGTACCCTGCCCTTGGAGCGTAACGAAGTGTTGCTAGACAAGCGGTTCAGCACGGGCACCTACGAAAAAAAAGACACTCTGGTCGGCGAGCGGCGCAGCGGAATCGCGGTGGTTGAGGAACGCGAAAAAGAGATTTTCGCCACGCCGGGGCGTAAGGATTTCGAGAAAATCGAACGTAAGGACAATGCGTGGAGTGGCAAAAAATCCCGGTTTTCCACCGCCGAGGACGGCTATCAATCGAAGATGGCGATCCGGGTGCAGGAAAAGATCGGCGAGGCGTCGCCGGTGGTCGACAAAGTCACGCCGGCGGTTTCGCAGCGCACCACGTTTGATAAGATCAACCGCTTCGTCTTCCGTAAAAACGGCGACCAGCGGGTAAGTGTCAGCGCCGCTGGCGATGAGCGCCCGGCCGACGACGCCAGCGAGCGTTCTTCGCCCGGGCCCGCCGCCCCGAGCTCCAGTCCGCAAGCGCCGACGACCCCGCTCATCGGGCGCTGACCGCGAGGGTCGCGCGGATCGGCCCCGCGCGTCCTAGTTCCCCCCTTTCCTCCCCTCTTCCGCTTCGCTTCCACCTTCGCATCCGCCCTCGTCTTTATCTATCCGAGTGAAACCTTTTCGCATCCTGCAGTTTAACATGCAGTTTGGGCAGATCTGGGACGACCTTGATCCCAACAGCGCCCCCGTTCGCATCGATGATGCCGTCGCGGAGATCCTGCGCCACGACGCCGATATCATTCACCTCCAGGAGGTGGAGCATGCCCGCCCTGCCGGCGAGCAGACCGACCCGGCGCCGAACTATGAGCGACTACGCGCCGCCCTGGCGGGCTACGATTCGCATTTCGCCTACCCCCGGCCCGACCCCCGCGAACTGCCCTTCGGCATCGGCCTCGCGATTTTTTCCAAAACGCCCCTCCGCGATACCTTCTCCGAGGATCTGCCGTCGCCGCCCATCGAATTTGATTTTTTTGGCGAAACGAAGACCCCGACGGATCGCCTCCTGATCGGGGCCAAGACCACCGTGGCCGGTCGCGAACTCGCCTTGCTCAACACCCACCTGCTCGCGTTTTTCATGCTCAAGAGCGATAGCCGCACCCATCCCGGCCAACGCGCGCGTCTGGCCGAGCACCTCCGCGCCGCCGCCGGCGCGCCGACGGTGCTGACCGGCGATTTTAATGTGCGTGACCACGTTGGTTTGGTGGAGCAGTATGCCGCCGAAGGTTTTACGACCGCCCAGACTATCGGGATCACCTGGCGGCGCATGCCCTACGTGCTCGACCACGTTTTCTACAACGCTCCGCTGCGCTGCGTTCACCGTGAAGTCGTGCCCACCCCGGCGAGCGACCACCATGTGCTGATCGCGGACTTCGTCTGGGCCTAGTGCTTGCCCCGTTTGCGGTCGGCGTTCACGGTGCGCGGTTAACTCACTCCGCGCGTGCTCCTCGTCATCGACAACTACGACTCGTTTACCTTCAACCTCGTCCAATATTTCGGGCAACTGGGCGTGGAGCAGCGCGTCTTTCGCAACGACCAGATCACCCCCGCCGAGGCCCTCGCGCTCGATCCCGACCGCGTGCTCATTTCCCCCGGTCCCTGTTCTCCCGCCGAGGCCGGCGTTTCGCTGGAGATGATCGGAGCCTTCGCCGGCAAAAAGCCCATTCTCGGCGTCTGCCTCGGCCACCAATCCATCGGCCACTTTTTCGGCGGTCGCGTGGTGCGCGCCGACCGCCTGATGCACGGCAAGACCTCGCCCATCCTGCACAAAAACACCGACGTCTTCCGCGACATGCCGCAGGGCTTTGCGGCCACCCGGTATCACTCGCTGCTGGTCGAGCGCGCCACCCTGCCCGCCTGCCTCGACATCACCGCCGAGACCGCCGAGGGCGAGATCATGGGGCTGCGACATCGCGAGCTCCCGATCTGGGGCGTGCAGTTCCACCCCGAGAGCATCGCCACCGAGGGCGGCATGCGCTTGTTGGAGAATTTCCTGAAACTCGACCGCGCCGAGTCCATCGTTTGAGCCGCCCTGGCACCCCGCACCGACCCCATGCGTTGCCCCAAATGCACTTCCATCGCGGACAAGGTCATCGACTCGCGCATCGGTCGCGAGGGTAACACCATACGCCGCCGCCGCGAATGCCTCGAGTGCGGCACCCGTTTCACCACCACCGAATCGGTGGTGCGCGAAGGCATCGTCGTCCTGAAACACGATGGCCGGCGCGAGGATTTTGACCGCGAGAAACTCTCCCGTTCGGTGCGCGCCGCCTGCCACAAACGTCCCATCGACGCGGAACGCATTGGCATGCTGGTGGATGACGTGATGGATATCCTGGAGGCCCAGCACGACACCGAGATCCCGAGCGCCGCGATCGGCGAAAATGTGATGCAGCAACTGCGCAAGATCGATCACGTCGCCTACGTCCGTTTCGCCAGCGTGTACAAAGAGTTCCGCGACGTCTCCGAGTTTGTCTCCGAGATCAAAGGCCTCGGCAAAAAGCCGGCCGAGTGACCGCGCCCATGCCCGAGCCCGCCGACCGCGCCGAGTTGCGCCGCCTGCATTTTATCAACGCGCTCTTCGCCAGGCTTACTGGCGACGACCTTTATCTCGCGCGGCAGATCCAGGAGGCCATTGCCTTTAGCCTCGCC
>JBBRHC010000256.1:0-5520 GCA_038223295.1 Opitutales bacterium | reverse complement strand
GGGTGCGGCGACCTCGCCCTAAAAAATCAGGCCGCGGTGCGGCGACAGACTCAGGCGGTGCGGCGGCGGTCGCGGCGGCGCTTGACCGCGATGTCGGCCTGTTCGTCGAGCCAGCGAATAAGGGCGAAGCGCGGGCGGGGCGGGGCGAACTGGGTGGAGGTGGTTTCGGTGCCGTGGAGATAGAGGGTCGAGGGATCGACGTAGGTGCCGAAAATGAAATCGAAAACAGGCACGCCGAACACGCCGGAGATACCTTCGTTGCAACGAATGTCCGCATGGTGGCGCAGGTGGAAGGTGTAGGCCTTGCGCCAGAATGAGCCGGTGTGGCGGCGGGCGATGAGACGGTGCCAGCGGTGCTCGGGCCAGTGCTCGACGGCGTGGACGAGTTCGTAGAGGGCGAGGGAGAAAGCGAGGGCGCTCCAGCCGGCAAGGAACCAAGGGGCCTCGGGCGCCAGCAGGTGGCCGATGATCAGCAGAGGGGTAAGGGCGAGGGAGAAAACGATCAGCGTATACCAAGGGAAAAACGACGCCTCGTGCTGGTGTTCCTCGGTGATGGGGTAGCGGTTCTCGATCTCGACCAGGGTGGGCAAACTTTCGCCGGTGACGGACGAGGGGCGCTGCACGATGCGGGTGAGCGCGTGGTGGAGCGTGTGTTGTTTATAAAAGTAGGAGAGCGCGCCGAGGAGCGGGGCGTGCAGCACGTAGCGATGGAAGAAGTATTCCATCATGCCGGCGAAGGCATGGGCCGAGACAAAGATGACCATGAACGACAAGACGGAGGCCGCGATCTGCGCGCGCCAGATGGCGGGAAACGCCAGCGCGAGCACGACACAAAGGCCGGCGAACGTGCCGATGACGGTGAAGAGAAAGAGGGCAACCGAGAAGCGTTCTTCTTTGTGGGCGTGGGCGTGGGCGGAGGACATGAAGAGTTTACTGATACAGTTCTCGGTGTGGAGGGGCAGCGGAATCTTTTGGGCCTTTTCCCGGATGCTGCGTAGGTGGGGGCGGAGCTGGCGGCTTGGGGGTAGACGAAGGGCGGGTGAGAGCGGGGATTAGCTCTCACTTGGGTAATCTGCTGGCACAGAGGACACAATTTGGAAAAAATCGCCATCAATGGCTCAAAAAGGCCCGCTCTTTTTTGTGTCTTTAGTGCCGGTGGTGGATAATTTCCTCTGAAGATCCGGCGCTGGTTCCAGCTCAGCAAAGTAGAACACGGGAGGCGGGTTGTTGCCGGGCTTATAGGAGCGCACCTTGTTCGCCGGCAAGGGGTTTCAGGCCGATGGCGTGGTATCCCTTAGGCGTGAGCATGCGGCCCTGGGGGGTGCGTTGGAGGTAGCCTTCCTGAATGAGGAAGGGCTCGTGGACCTCTTCGAGGGTGTCGGCCTCCTCGCTCACCGCCATGGCGACGGTGCCCAGGCCGACAGGGCCGCCGCGGTAGTTTTCGGCCATGACGCGCAGGATGCGTTTATCCATCTCGTCGAGGCCCTTGGCGTCGATCTCGAGCAACTCGAGGGCGGCGGAGGCGGTCTTTTGGGTGATGCGACCGTCGGCGCGCTGCTGGGCGTAGTCGCGGGCAAAGTTGATCAAGTTGTTCGCGATGCGCGGCGTGCCCCGCGAGCGGGTGGCGATCTCCTTCGCGCCCTCGTCCTCCAGCGGCACCTGGAGCAGGCCGCAGGAGCGTTTGATGATGCCGGTGAGGGTGGCGACGTCGTAATAATCGAGCCGGGTCTGAAGGGTGAAACGAGAGCGGAGGGGGGCGGTGAGCATGCCGGCGCGGGTGGTGGCGCCGACGAGGGTGAAGCGCGGCAGCGAGAGGCGCACGGAGCGGGCGTTGGGCCCCTGGTCGATCATGATGTCGAGGCGGAAGTCCTCCATCGCGCTGTAGAGATACTCCTCGACGGTTTTGGGGATGCGGTGGATCTCGTCAATGAAGAGGAGGTCGCCCTCCTCCAGGCTGGTGAGCAAACCGGCGAGGTCGGAAGCTTTTTCGACCACGGGGCCGGAGGTGATGCGCACGTTGCGCCCCATCTCGGCGCCGAGGATGAGCGAGAGGGTGGTCTTGCCCAAGCCGGGCGGGCCGCTGAGAAGGATGTGGTTGAGCGCCTCGCCGCGGGCGCGGGCGGCGCCGACCATGATTTTGAGGCGCTCGACGGTCTTGGCCTGGCCGGCGAAATCGGAAAACGAAAGCGGGCGCAGCGCGGCCTCCGCCGTGCTGGTGGGCTGGGCGAGCGTCTGGGCGAGGTAGCTCAAACCCTTGGTGTCGGCGGGCGGGGTGGCGGCGGGGCTTGGCGGGGGCTTGGGCATTTCAGAGGGACGGAGCGATGGAGGGCATAACGACGGACGGACAGGGGTTCACTGCCACTCCATCTCCGCGCCGAGGCTGCGGAGGTTTTCCACGAAGCGGGGGTGGGCGCGCTGGATGATCTCGGCGTGGCGCACGACCGAGCGGCCGGGGATGGACGCCGCCACCATGGCCAGCGCGACGGCGGCGCGGATGATGTAGGGCGAGTCCACGACGGCGGGGCGGAGCGGGCGGTTGCCAAACATGATGAGCCGGTGCGGGTCGCTCACAACCGCGTGCGCGCCGAACTTCGCCAGCTCGGGGATCCACGAGAAACCGTTTTCGTAGACTTTGTTCCAAAAGTGGATGGTGCCGTCGCAGCGCACGCTCAGGGCGATCAGAAGAGGCAGCAGATCGACGGAGAAATACGGCCAGGGTGCGGCCTCGATTTTGGGCAGGAGATTGCTGGTGTAAGGCTCGGTGATTTTGAGGCGCTGGCCGCGGCGCACGATGGCGACATCCCCCTCGTGCTCGATCACGACCCCGAGCTTGGCGAAGGCGCGCACGATAAGGTCGAAGTGATGAGGCAACGACTTCTCGACACGCACCTCGCCGCCGGTGATGGCGCCGAGGGCGAGGAAGGTGACTATCTCGTGGTAATCCGTGCCGATGGTGATGTCAGCTCCGCGCAGGCTCGCGACGCCCTCGATGCGCAGCATGGAGGTGCCGAGGCCCTCGATCTTCGCGCCCATGGCGACCAGGGCGGCGCAGAGTTCCTGCACGTGGGGCTCGCTGGCGGCGTTGATGAGGGTGGAGTCGCCCTTGGCGAGCGCGGCGGCCATGGCGAAGTTTTCCGTGACGGTGACCGACATGTAGTCGCACCAGTGACGCGCGCCGGTGAAGCCCGACGGCAGGGCGATGACCAGCGGGTCGCCCGCGCCGACGGTGGCTCCGAGGGCGGAGAGGATTTCCAGGTGTGGATCGATCTCACGCACGCCCAGCGAGCAGCCCTTGGCGTTGGCGAGTAGCGTGATGCGGCGCAGGCGATGGAGGAGGGCGGGGAAGAGCAGGACGGTGGACCGCATGTCCGAGGGCAGCTCATCGTTGGCGAGGTCGGTGCGAAAGCCGGAGTGATCGAGGCGCATGACGCCGGTGGCGCGATCCCAGTCGATGCGCGAGCCCTGGCCGGTGAGGAAGGCGACCAGTTTGTTCAGGTCGGTGATG
This sequence comes from Opitutales bacterium, assembly GCA_038223295.1. Taxonomy (GTDB): domain Bacteria; phylum Verrucomicrobiota; class Verrucomicrobiia; order Opitutales; family Opitutaceae; genus IMCC26134_A. The sequence goes on along the minus strand of JBBRHC010000256.1, from coordinate 2,015 downwards.
TCGGGCACGTTGCGCAGGGTCACCGGATCGTCGGTGAGCAAGGTGGCGCAAAAAATGGGCAGCACGGAGTTTTTGTTGCCCGAGGGGACGATGGTGCCGGAGAGCGGCTTGCCACCTTGCACGATGAGATCGGCCATGGAGAAAAGGGAACTGGGAGCGAGGACCGAGAAGCTAGAAGCGGAGGGCGGGGAGCGGGAGCGGGAAACGGGCGAAAAAAAAGCGTCCGCCGGGGAGGCGGACGCTTCGGAAATGCGCGGAGGCGCGGGGGGCTTGGCAAGGCTTATCAGGCCGCCGGGCGCGAGTCGCCGGCGCCGCCCGGGGGGCGGGGCGCCAGGCCTTCAGGGCGCGGACCGCGTCCGCCGCCGACGGGGGCGCCGCCGCCACCGTTGCCTTGATAACGACGTTGGCCGCCGTCTCGACCCTGGCCCTGGCCTTCAGGCCGGGGGGCGCGAGGGGCCGACTGGCCGGGCTGACCCTGGCCTTCGGGGCGAGGACCACGATTCTCGCCGCCAGCGGGGTTGGGGCCGGCATTTGAGCCCTGCCCCTGACCTTGGTAACCACCACCGCCGGAGCGGCCGCGACCTCCGCGACGACGGCGACGCCCGTCACCGCGACCATCACCGCGTCCCTGACCTTGGCCAGGCCCTGGGCTGGCATTAGGGCCTGGATTTTGACCTTGGCCTTCGGGGAGGGGTCCGCGTTCGCCGCGTAGGGCTTCGCCACCGGGAGCGGTCGATTCAGGGCCGGCGCCGCCGAAGATATTTTTAAGCCAACCCATGAAGCCGGGACCCTTTTCGGGCTTGGCGGAGGGCTGCGGAGCGCGGGCCGAGACCGGCGCGGGGGTGGAGGGGCCCGCGGAACCGTTGGCGGCGGGCGGGGTGGGTGTGCCGGGTAGGGCGGGGAGTCCGCCCTCGCGGCGATCGTCGCGGCGGCGACCATCATCACGACGACCATCCTCACGACGGCCTCCTTCACGGCGGCCACCGTCGCGGCCCTCGCGGCGGGGTTGTTCGCCGGGGGGGCGGGGCTCGACCGGGCGCAGGGGCTCGATCTCGCGGGCGACGATGGGCTTGCGCTCGATGCGGAAAACCGGGCGCTCGCCGGCGGGGGTGGCCGGCGAGGCGGCGGCGCCGGGGGATTCCCAGCTCGTCACCGGACGAGGCGCGGCGGGCGGGAGAATGTTGAGCTCGGCCTTGGCGGTCGATCGGGCCGGGATGACGGCGGCGTGCGTCGCGAAAACGGGCGCCGGAGTCGGGGCCTGCGCCGCCGGGGGCGGAGTGGTCTCGACGACGAGGGGGTGGGGGGTGGGGACGACGACCGGGGCGGTGAACTCATCGGGCTCGGGGGCGGGGGCCACCGGAGTGGACGCCGCAGCCGGGGAGGGATCGAACGGGTTAACGTAGGCGGTCTGGGCGACGACTACCTGGATGGCGGTCGGTTGATAGCCGACGACGGGCGCGGAGCCGGTCGAGGCTTGGCTGGCGGGGCGGGCGGGGCGTTTGCCACGGGCCAGCCCGGTGCCGCGCGAGGCCCCAAAACCATCGGTGATGGCGAGGGCGGCGGGCGCGGCGGAGGTCTCGACGGGAGCCGGGATCGGCGCGGCGTCGGACGGGTTGATTTCTGACATGTCGTGTTTTGTTTTCGGTTAAGGCGCGCTCACCACAAGGGCGTGGGGGCGGCGCGGGTTGATCGTCGGGGCGGAGCGCGGAGGCGCTGTCACGCGGCAACAATCTCACGCAAGCTCATGGCGCTGCGCGTTCGGTGCAATCTTTTGTTTGTAGTGTAAAAACAGGACGCCGAAGCGGTGGAAATTCAGTCCTTTCTCCACCTCCACCGCCCGTCGAACGACAATCAGACGTCGACATCAGCGACACTCCAAAATCGACATGAGAGTCGGTGATTGGAGCGGCGCTGGTCTGCGCTGAGGAAAGGCCCGGGGCCTTAAGCAGGCCCAATGATTACCGAGCAACAGTATCAGCGACTGATGAAGAGCCAACAAGACCCGCGCACTGTGT
>JBBRHC010000255.1:0-5547 GCA_038223295.1 Opitutales bacterium | reverse complement strand
CGGTTGTAGGTGAGGGGGAGGCCTTTCACCATGGTGAGGAGGACGGAGAGGTTGCCCACGAGGCGGCCGGATTTGCCGCGGAGGAGCTCGCAGGAGTCGGGGTTTTTTTTCTGCGGCATGAGCGAGGAGCCGGTGCAGAAGGCGTCGGGCAGCTCGATGAATTTAAACTCGGCGGACGACCACAGAATGAGGTCCTCGGCGATGCGGGAGGCGTGGATGCCGAAGAGGGCGCCGGCGACGGCGAATTCGAGGAAAAGGTCGCGGTCGGCGACGGTATCCATGGAGTTCTGGCTCACGCGGGGGCGGCCGCGCTCGTCCATGAAACCGAGCTGGGTGGCGGTGAATTCGCGGTCGATGGGCAGGGTGGTGCCGGCGATGGCGCCCGCGCCGAGCGGGCACCAGTTGGCGTTTTGGGCGACGGCGGCGAAGCGGGCGTGGTCGCGGTCGAGCATCTCCATCCAGGCGAAGAGGTGGTGGGCGAGGAAAACGGGCTGGGCGCGCTGGAGGTGGGTGTAGCCGGGGATGAGCACGTGGCCGTCGCGGACGGCGAGGGCGAGGAGGGCGCGCTGGGCCTGGCGGAGGCGGAGCTGGAGCTCGGCGCAGGCGTGTTTAAACCAGAGGCGCATATCGGTGGCGACCTGGTCGTTGCGGGAGCGGGCGGTGTGGAGCTTGGCGGCGGCGGGCACGCGCTGGGTGAGGGCGTGCTCGATGTTCATGTGGACGTCCTCGAGCTGGGTGCTCCAGGCGAACTTGCCGGCGGCGATGTCGGCGAGGATGGCGTCGAGGCCCGCGTGGATGGCGTCGCGCTCGGGGACGGTGAGCAGGCCGACGTGGGCGAGCATGGCGGAGTGGGCCTTGCTGCCGGCGATGTCGAAGGGAGCTAGGCGTTTATCGAAGGAGACGGATTCGCTGAAGGTCTGCATCAACGCGGCCGGGCCGGTGGAGAAACGCCCGCCCCAAGTTGCCTGAGATTTTTTCGCCATGGTGTTTTGAAAAAGGAAGGGCGGAGCACACCGGGGGCGCGGGGGGTGGGCAACGCGAAACCGGGGCGGTGGCGGCCCGCCGGGTGGGGCGCGCGTTTGCGCATGGAATCTCCGGCGCGGGCGGATCGGAGTGCGCGGACGGAGCGGAGGGCAAACGGGGCGGAGGCCTGTTCGCGCGCGCGGGACTTCCCGGCCACGCGCCCGGGCCGCGTGCCGAAGGCGCGGGCGGCTTACTGGTCGGCGGCGGCGGAGTGGACGACGCCGGCGCGCTGGGGGTCGAAGCTCACCCAGGCCTTCCAGCGGGGGCTCGTGGCGGAGCGGTAGACGAAAACCATGAGGCCTTCCTGGGGGTCGTAGAAGACTTCGTGGGCGGCGGCGAAAAAGTCGGGGGCATCGGCCAGCGCGGTGCCGGCGGGGATGGACTTGAGCAACCAGGCCTCGGCGGCGAGGGCGTCGGGCTGGGCGGCAAGATCCGCGGCGTTGATCGCGGTGAAGATGTGCTCGGTGACCGGGGGCGCAAGAGGCGCGGCGGCGAGGGGGTGGAGGGCGAGGGTGAGTAGCAAGGTCCCGAGGGTGAGGCCGAAGGCCGAGGCGGGAAGGCGGGGGGGCAGGGGGCGGGGGCGCGAAACCATGGTGGAAGGTATGACGGCGAAACCGCGAACGGGTTTCCGGGCTTTTGAGGGAGGATGTTGTGCAAAGTCGAACCTGTTTGGGCTACTTAATTCTACTTTGTTAAAACACTTATGGCCGCGAGAAGGCTCAGAAGTCGCAAAAACAAGGATCGGTTTTGCGTCTTTCGTGCCGTTTTGCGGCCGATCATATGACTATGGCCTATTTTCCGAACAATTTTTCCAGAGTAGAATTAATCAAAACGATACCCAAGCCGTATCGCTCGCGGAAATGGGCCGCAAAAGGCGCAGAAGGCGCAAAAGAGCCGAGGCTTTTTTGGCTTCCGTGCCTTTTGTAGCCGTTTTTCCGACCGCGAGGAACCGACCGACCTCCGCTGCCGCGTTCTCACCGAGATGATGCTCGCGGCGGAACTGCTCGCGGAGTTGGTCGAGAACACCCGGTAAAAATAGGTCGTTTGCGTCGCCACCGTCAGATCCACGAAAGTTGTCGCGTCGGGTCCCGTGACCGTCAGGCGTACGAGGTTGGCGAAATCCGCCCTGGTCGAACGCTCCACCACAAAGCCGGTTTCGTTGGACGAGTTATCGTTCCAGCGCAGCTCGACCAAGGGTCCCCGGCGGGCGACGGCGGTGAGCAAGCTGGGCGCGGCGGAAGTCGGGGTCGGAGTGGGGGTTCGAGAGTGCCATCCGCGTTGAAACGGGCGGCGTAAAACGCTGTACCCGTCGCGGACGCGCCCGCGATCACGATTTTGCCGTCGGATTGCAGGGCCGGCGAACTCGGGAGGGTGGGAATCGGAGCCGAAGCGCGGCCCGTGCCATTGCCAAACGTGAGGTCGAGCACGCCCGCGGAGGTGAAGCGGATCACGCTCGCGCCTCCGCCGGTGGCGACGACTTTGCCGTCGGGCTGCGTGGCCACCGCCGTCGAAAAGGAGTTGGCGATCTGCACGCGACCGCCGTTAAACGAGGGGACAAATGATACGGCGGCAGAAAGATACGAAGAAAAGGAAAGGGAGAAAACACAGTACGAGAGCCGGAGAATATCGGTCGCGGAGGGGAGACGGAGTCGGGAGGTCTTCACGACATTGGTTTTTAAGCGAACGCCGGACTGAGTGCCCGGCTACGCAAGTAACTGCGCCCGTCGTTCGCGGAGATAAAGCGTCTCTTGGTAACCGAAGTGTTACCTACGACCTAAACGATCCGGAATCGCGCTTAATCGACTATCAGAGAGAGACTAACCGGACGGCGAGGTGCGGCGACCCCCTCCCTACATCTCGGAGTAGGGAGGCGAACGGGACGGAAGCTCGGCGCTTAGTCTTTGGCGGCGCGGACGTCGAGGGCGTCGCGGAGGCCGTCGCCGAGGAGGTTTAGGGCGAGCAAGGTAGTCGCGAAAACGGTGCCGGGGAAAACGAGCAGCCAAGGGTAGTTTTCCATTTTATCCGCGCCGTCCTTGATCAGCGTGCCCCAACTGCTGAGCGGGGCATCGACGCCAAGGCCGAGGAAACTGAGGAAACTCTCCAGCATCATCACCGCCGGGATGGTGAGGGTGGTGAAGACGATGATGGGGCCGAGGATGTTGGGCACGATGTGGCGGAAAATGATGCGGGCGTGGCCGTAGCCGAGGGTGCGGGCGGCCTCGATGTACTCCATTTTTTTCACGGTGAGGACCTGGCCGCGGACGATGCGCGCCATGGTGAGCCACTCGACCGCGCCGATGGCGGCGAAGAGGCCGACGATCTTGCCGATGCCCTGGAGATCCTGGAGCAGGGAAAACTGGCGTAACCAGGCGTCGAGCTGGTCCATGGGTTGCTTGAGGAACACCATGATGAGGATGACGAAAATGGTGAAGGGCAGGGCGTAGAGGATGTCCACGACGCGCATGAGGAAGGCGTCAAGCTTGCCGCCGGCGTAGCCCGCGATGGCGCCGTAACTGACACCGATGACGAGGGCGACGAGGGAGGCGACGAAGCCCACCATGAGCGAGATGCGTCCGCCGTAGAGCAGGCGGGCGAGCAGGTCGCGGCCGAGCTCGTCGGTGCCGAGCCAGTGGGCGGCGGAGGGGGGCTTGGCCCCGAGGGCGAGGTTTTGGTCGGCGTAGCCGTGGGCGAGGAAGGGCGGGATGACCAGGCAGGCGAAGGCGAGCAGGACGACGAAGACGCCGGAGACGACGGCGAGGCGGTTGCGACGCAGGCGCAGCCAGGCGTCGTGCCAAGGGGAGCGGGGGCAGGCGGCGGGGGCGGCGGAGGAGGAAGGAAATTTAACCACGGAGGTCACGGAGGACACGGAGGGGGGAGGCGGAACGGGGAGGAGCGGAAGAGGGAGGGGAGGGCCGGCAGGAGAATGAGTAGGAATCGGGCGGGAGGGGCATTTACTCGAATTTTAGGCGGGGGTTGAGCCAGACTTGGACGACGTCGACGACGAGGTTGAGGGCGATGATGAGCAGGGCGTAGAGGAGCACGGTGCCGCTGACCAAGGTGTAGTCGCGGTTGAAGGCGGAGTTGACGAATTCGCGGCCGATGCCGGGGATCTGGAAGATGGTCTCGATGACGAAGGAGCCGGAGATGATGCCGGCGATGGCGGGGCCGAGGAAGGTGACCACGGGGAGCAATCCGCCGCGCAGGGAGTGGCGGAGCACGACGCGCGTCTCGGAGGCGCCCTTGGCGCGGGCGGTGCGGATGTAGTCCTGGTTAAGCACCTCGAGCATGCCGCCGCGGGTGAGGCGGGCGATGTAGGCGGCGTATACGAGGCCGAGGGTGGCGGCGGGGAGCACGCGGTCGGCGGGGAAATACCAGCCGGAGGCGTTGAACCAGCGCAACTGGAGCGCGAAGAGCAGGACAAAAAGCGGGCCCATGACGAAGGTCGGCACGCAGATGCCGACCATGGCGAAGGTGGAGGCGGCGTAGTCGCCGACGGTATTTTTTTTCATCGCGGCGAGCACGCCGAGGGTGACGCCGAGGGCGAGGGCGACGCCGAGGGCGAGGAGGCCGAGTTCGAGGGAGGCGGGGAGCTTGCCGGCGATGATCTCGTTGACGGTGCGGTTGGGGTATTTGAAGGAGGGGCCGAGATCGATGCCGAAGGCGGTCTGGAGGTTGAAGTCGGCGGAGCCGTCGCGGTCGGCGTCGGCGAAGAGTCGCCAAGGGGCGAATTTCTTGGGGGCGATGTCGCCGAGGTAGGCGAGGTATTGGCGGTGGAGGGGGCGATCCAGGCCGTAGTGGGCCTCGAGGTTTTTCATGATCTCGGGCGATACGGCCTTCTCGGCGGTGAAGGGGCCGCCGGGCACGAGCCGGAGCATGAAAAACGTGGCCGTCGCGATGACGAGGAGAACGGGAATCGTCTCCAGGAGGCGACGGAGGATGAAGCGGAGCATTTTCTGGAGTTGAAGGGAGAAGGTTAAGTTGGCGCGGGGGCGGGCGGGGTTAGTCGGCGAGGTCGATGTGTTGCCAGGCGCGGTTGTCGAGCAGGTTGGGCATCCAGTTTTTCACGCGGGGACTGACGAGGTAGACGCGTTTATAAAAGTAGAGCGGGATGACGGGGACGTCGCGCACGAGCATGTTTTCGAGCTGGCGGTAAACCTGCATGCGGGCGGGTTCGTCGGGGGCGGAGAGGGCGGATGCGAGGAGGCGGTCGTAGTCGGGGTTGGCGTATCCGGTATTGCTGTTGCCGCCTTTGGTGACCCAGAGGTCGAGGAAGGTCTGGGGGTCGGGGTAGTCGGCGATCCAGCCGGCGCGGGCGACGTCGTAGGCGAGGTTGCGCTGGCTATCGATGTAGATTTGCCACTCCTCGTTGCGGAGGGAGACGTCGATGCCGAGGCGGGTTTTCCACATCTCTTGGATGGCCTCAGCGACGCGTTTGTGGGTGTCCTTGGTGTTGTATAGGATCTCGATGCGGCGGAGGCCGCGACCGCCGGGGTAACCCGCCTCGGCGAGCAGGCGGCTGGCCTG
>JBBRHC010000254.1:0-5579 GCA_038223295.1 Opitutales bacterium | reverse complement strand
GCCCAATTATCTTTTAACGGCCACCGGGACGCTTCCGGGGATGCCGCCGTGGCGACGCGGGCCGCCGGCGCACTGGCTGGCTAGTTCGGCGAAATAAGCCTGGGGGGCCCATTCGCCGACGGCGGTGTTGATCTCGGACTGGGCGAGCACGTATTTGGATGGGGTGGGGCGTTAGGGTATGGCGCTGGTTCGCCATGCGTTAAAGAGCGGTGTGATCGGGCGCGGCAAGCGGGGATCTCGAAATCACGGATGCGGAGGCGTGAAGGCGCGTGTGGCGGGCGAACCTCGGGAGCGAGGGAGGACTGCTCAAAAGAGGAAGAACCGACGAGGCGGGCTCAATCAGGGCTCAAGTCACGAGGCTCAAATCAGGGACGGGTTGTAACTGAATTTTTTAAGGCGGGACCTTGGAGGAAGGCGGCGGGAGAGAGCGCGGGCATCGGGGAGTTGCCGTAGTGCCGGAGGTTGCGGGTGATGATGAAATCCGCCTGCCAAGCCAAGGCGGTGGCCACTTGGAAGGCGTCCTCGATATCAGTTATCGGCAGGTGCAGGGCACGGCGCGCATCCGGGGTGCCTACCGGCGCGACTTGGACGATGCGGAGAAGGCGCTCCAGAAAAGGGCGTCCGCCACTTTTGAGGAGGTAGGCGCAGTTCGGCAGCGAGTGCCAGGACACGGCGGCGGCGGCGTGCGCTTCGGCCCAGCGAAGCAAGTCGGCGCTGGCGGCCAGGTGCGGCTCGCGAGCCAGCGCCACATCGAGCAGCACGTCGGTATCGACAAGGATCTTCATGCGTCCAGATACTTGGCCTTCAACTCATCGTAGAGGGGATCGGCCCCCGGGGCCGATGCGCGCAAGGTGGCGGAGCCGATCATCTGGTCCACCAGCGAAGGCGCGGGCGGGGAATCGGCGGCCTGGAGGAGGGAGGCGGCCTCGATCAGGTGTGACCGAGGCGCCGTCCTATTGCTGTTTCTCCGAGGATACGCCGTTGCCCCCGTCGAGGATGTTGTCGGCCTGTGGATAGCGGGCGAAACGGCGGAATCGATCCGCCACGGGGTCGGACGGTCGGGGGAGTGTCCGCAAGCGGACGGCCTACGGGGCGGGCCGGGGGTGGGCGGTTGTTTCCAAGGGGGGAGGGAGCGGGCGGACGGCGGGGTGCGGCGGACGGTGGAGGGCGGGCGGACGGCGGGGTGCGGCGACCCCGCCCCACACGGTGGGGGCGGACGGAGACGCGGGGAGGCTTGCGAAGTGGGTGCTTCGGGTGGTGGGTGGCGGCATGCTGGTACAGACTTTCGAGCGCAGAGAGAAACTACCGGCGTCGGCCGCCGAGGCGTTTGCGTGGCACGAGCGGCCGGGGGCGCTGGAGCGGCTGACGCCGCCGTGGGAACACGTGGAGCTGGTGGGGCGCACCGGAACCGGCCTGGAGCCGGGCGCACGGGTGACGCTGCGTACGCGCCTGGTCGGGCCGATCAGCACGCGGTGGGTGGCGGAGCACCGGGAATATGTGCCGGGGCGCATGTTTCGCGACGTGGCGCTGAGCGGGCCCTTCGCGCACTGGGATCATCGTCATGAATTCGTGGATACGCCGGGGGCGTCGATGGCGGGCGAGACCGGGGGGGCGGTCGGGGGCGGGTCGGAGCTGCGGGACAAGGCGGAGTATGCGCTGCCGGGCGGGCCGGCGGGGGCGTGGGTGGCGGGGGGGTTCGTGAAGCGGAAACTGGCGGCGCTTTTCGCCTACCGACAGGCGGTGACGCGGGATGATTTGCGCTTCGCGCGCGATCACGCGGGAGCGCGGCGGCTGCGGGTGTTGGTGAGCGGGGCGTCGGGCCTGATCGGGAGCGCGTTGACGCCGTTTTTGACCACGCAGGGGCACGAGGTGGTGAGGCTGGTGCGGCGGCGGGCGCGCGGGGCGGACGAGGCGCGGTGGGACCCGGAGGCGGGGGTGGTGGACCTGGCGGGGGCGGGCGAGATCGACGCGGTGGTGCATCTGGCGGGGGCGGGCATCGCGGATGCGCGCTGGACGGAGGCGCGGCGGCGCGTGCTGCGCGAGAGCCGGGTGCGCGCGACGCGGCTGCTGGCTGAGGCGCTGGCGGCGCGGCCGAGGCCGCCGCGGGTGGTGGTGGGGGGCTCGGCGATCGGGTTTTACGGGGACGCGGGCGAGGCCTGGCTGGACGAGGCGAGCGCATCGGGCGAGGGGTTCCTGGCGGAGTTGACGCGGGACTGGGAGGCGGCGTGGGCTCCGCTGGCGGCGACCGACACGCGGCTGGTTTACCTGCGCACGGGGGTGGTGTTGTCGCCGGCGGGCGGGGCGCTGGCGAAGCTGTTGACGCCGTTTAGCCTCGGGCTGGGCGGCCCGGTGGGGACGGGGCGGCAGTGGTGGTCGTGGGTCTCCATCGACGACATGACGGGCGTGATCGGGCACGCGTTGAGCGAGGAGACGTTGCGGGGGCCGGTGAACGCGGTGGCGCCGGGGCCGGTGGTCAACGCGGAGTTCGCGCGGGTGCTGGGGCGGGTGTTGCGCCGGCCGGCGGTGTTGCCGGCGCCGGCGTGGGCGCTGCGACTGGCGCTGGGGCGTGGGCTGGCGGACGAGGCCTTGCTGGCGAGCCAGCGGGTGCGGCCGGCGGCGCTGGAGCGGAGCGGCTACCGGTTTCGCCACGCAAAGCTGGAGTCGGCGCTGCGGCATTTGCTCGGGCGCGTTGCGTGACGCGCGGGAAACATTATGGGTGCATCGTTCTTATGCATCAAAACACGGTTATCATCGGCGCAGGTATCGCGGGTCTGCTCGCGGCACGGGTTCTACAAGAGGCGGGGGCGCGGGTGACGGTGTTGGAAAAAAGTCGCGGCGTGGGCGGGCGGCTGGCGACGAAGCGGGTGGGGGACGCGGTGTTCGATCAGGGGGCGCAGTATTTCACGGTGAAGGATCCGCGGTTCGCGGCGTGGGTGGAGGAGTGGGAGAAGGCGGGCCTGGTGGCGGCGTGGCCGGGCGGCGCGCATCGGCGCTACATCGGGCGGCCCAGCATGACGGCGGTGCCGAAGGCCCTGGCCGAGGGGCTGGATATCAAACGCGAGCACAAGGTGACGGCGATCGGGTGCTGCGGGGACCACTGGTGCGTGGACGTGGAGGACCATGGTTGCCTGCGGGCGGAGCGCATCATCCTGACGGCGCCGATGCCGCAGGCGCTGGCGTTGTTGCGGGCGGGGAATTTTATGCTGCCGGAGCCGTTGGCGGGGCAGCTCGCGGCACTCACTTACGATCCTTGCCTGGCGCTGCTGGTGACGCTGGCGGGGCGCAGCCGGCTGCCGCTGGAGGGCGTGCGGAGCGAGGCGGGCAACGTGCGCTGGGCGGCGGATAATCAAAGCAAGGGCGTGTCGCCCGGCGTGGCGGCGGTGACGCTGCATTTGTCGCCGGAGTTTTCCGCCGCGCACTATGGTCGCACGGATGTGGAGGTGTTGGAGCTGGTGCGGGCGGAGGCGGAGGACGTGGTGGGCGCGCCCATCGCGTCGGCGACCTTGCACCGCTGGAAATTCAGCCACGCGCGCACGATGCATCCGGCACCGTTTGTCTGGTGGGCCGAGGAACAACTGGGGTTTGCGGGGGATGCCTTCGGAGGCGCCAGGGTGGAGGGCGCGGCTCTCTCGGGTTTGGCGTTGGGCGAGCGGGTGAAGGCGGAGTTGAGCGCCCGGCCGGTTTAGTTGCAGGGGGACAAAGGGTAAGGGTAGATTTTTTGGGAATTTTCCGTTTCGTCATATCGGGAGATTTACCTTAAATTACCCTAATTTTTACCGATACCTATCCCGGTTTGTTGCGGGAGGCCTTCGGGGGGTATCAGGGAGCGCCTCGGGAGGGTGGGGCTTTTACCGGTAGTTTCCTAAGCGCCGCGAGTGAAGCCCTTAGGCACACGGACTAGGCGCGAATGAGGCACTATCCATCTACCGGATCTTACTCACAAATTGTATAGTGGATGTATGATATCGTCCGCTCGCTCACTTCTCCTCCACGGCCTGCTCTTTGTAACGGTGTCGGTGTGGGGGCTGCAGGCGGGTGAAGCGGGGGCGCATGGGCTCGCCCGAGGCGTAGAGGCGGATCGTCCGGCGGCGGCGGTGGCGCTCTCGGTCGCGCTAAAGGACGCCCACCGGCTGGCCGCGCTAAAGGGCGATAAAGTGGTGCGGGTCGAGGGCGTGTCGATGTTGCCATACTTTGGGGACGGCTCGGTGCTGGTGGTGAAGGCGGCGCGGGTGGAGGCCCTGCGCGAGGGCATGGTGGTGCTTTACCGGAATGCGTTTGGCGAGACGGTGGCCCACCGGGTCGAGGCCCGCGCCGGCGAAGGTTGGAAGGTGCGCGGGGCGAACAACGCCCGGACCGACACCACCACCGTGACGGCGGCGAACCTGCTCGGCACCGTCTACGCGACTTTTTACTCCGACCCTCGCAGCCACGATGAGTCGATGCGGGTGGCGAGCGTGTTGGCCGGCTCCACCGAAATCGCGCTGGCGGCAACGGCCCGGTAAGCGGCGGCGAGCGCGGGCGAGGTGGCGTTTGCGGCGTTGGATTTACCTTGGCGATGGGCCGGTCGCGTGCGCCGCGCTTGCCAAGCGGGCGTTTGCGCGTAACGAGCGGCGAATGGTCATTCTCGTTGTCGAGGACGAGCGCGCCCTCTCGCGCCACATCGTCGCCGCCCTGCGCCGGGAAGGGCACGACGTCCGCGCCAGCCACGATGGCGAGCAGGCCGTGCACGAGGCCCTGGCCGAGACCCACGATCTGGTCGTGCTCGATCTCAACCTGCCTTCGCTGGACGGGCTGGGCGTGCTCGGGCGTTTGCGGGCGGCCCATTGCCCGTCGCGGGTGCTGGTCCTGACTTCGCGCAACGAGGTCGAGGATCGCGTGGCCGGCCTGCGCGCGGGGGCCGACGACTACCTGGCCAAACCTTTCGCGGTCGAGGAGTTGGTGGCGCGGGTAAACGCCCTCGGGCGGCGCTCCGGGGCGCTCACCACCGCCGATCTCATCACGGTCGGCGACTTGCACGCCGATCTGGCGAACCGCCGCGTCACCCGCGGCGGCGAGCCCATCGCGCTGACCCCGCGCGAGTTCGAGCTGCTCCACCTTTTCCTGCGGGAGCCGGGCCGGGTTTTTTCGCGCGGCGAGATTTGCGAACGCGTGTGGCGGCGCGACCACCGTTACGAGACGCGCACGGTGGAGGTTTTTATCGCGCGTCTGCGCCGCAAGCTCGACCCCGAGGACAACGCGCCCCTGCTTCACACCGTGCGCGCCTTCGGCTACGTCCTCCAGGTCCAACCGCCCGAGGGCTGAGCGCCCTTGCCCGCGCCGCATCCCCTCTCGTCCCCGGACCGACCCCTGACCGACTCCCCCTGTCTCCCACCTCTTCGCACCCCCGCGCCACTCCCGATGCCCGCCCGTCGCTTTTTTCCCCTCGTGGTTTTGCTGCTGACGCCCTGCGCGCGGGCGAATGATCCGTCGACGCCCCCCCGGTCCGATCCACCCCTTGTCGCCCCCGCCACGCCCGCCGCCCTGCCCGCCGGCCCGCTCGAGCTCGTCTTCGAGCAGGTCCACTTCGCCTACGCCCCCCG
>JBBRHC010000253.1:0-5592 GCA_038223295.1 Opitutales bacterium | reverse complement strand
GCGGCTGGCGCGACGGCGGCGAGCCAAGTCGTTACGATCAGCAATCATACCGTCGAGCGCGCGGGTGAAGCCGGGGAGGTCGGCGGGATCGATCAGCACGCCCGCGTCCGGCGCGTGGGCGAGCACTTCCCGCTGCCCGGCGGTGGGAGTGGCGACGATGGCCAGACCGGCGTTCAGGTACTGGAGAATTTTGTTGGTGATGGTGAGGTCGCGGCTCGGGATGTCGCTCTGCTCGAGGGCGAGACCGATGTGGTGGCGCGCGATCAGGGCGGGCAGGGCGTCGGGCGGGACCAGGGGCAGGAACTCGACGAGTGCGCGTTTGGCGGCGGGCAGTCCGGCGAGGAGCTGGTCGGCGTAGCCGGGCGTGGGTGTGCCGAGCAGGACGACGCGGCTGGCGTGGCGGGTGGGCGCCCAGGCTTGGAAAAAGGCCTCGAGGCCGCGGCCGGGGCCGAGGGTTTGGGAAAACCAGAAAAAGGCGGGCGTGTCTCCAGTCGCTGCGAGGGGCGGGGACGGCTGGAGCGGGAACGAGTTGGTGATGACCTCGGGCCGGGGGCCGCCGTAGCGGGCGTGGAGGGCGTCGGCGAGGGCGCGTGAGGTGGTGAGGGTGCCGGTGGCGCGATGAAGGAGGTCGCGTTCGATTTTTCGCAGGAGTTTGACCGGGCGGGACCGGCGATTTTCGGGCAGCAGGTCCTCGGAGTGCCAGTCCTCGAAATCCGCGCAGACGCGCCGGCCCTCGGCGAGAAGGCGCAGCCCCACCCAGTGGGGAACCTCGTTGTGGGTGATGACGAGGTCGGCGGGCACGCGCCGGGCGTGGGCAAGAAGCGCGGAGGCGGGTCCGAGGGCGTGGATGTTTTCCAGGCCCCAGCGGGCGCAGGCGCGGCGGGCGAGCCAGGTGAGGCCACGGCGCCAAATCAGGGTCGCCCGCGAGGTGGAGAAACCGGGGAGCAGATCGATCGTCTCGCGCCGGAACGGGGCCTGGGCGAGCAGCAGCCGGTCCACGGGCTCGGAGGCGGCGTGGTTGCGCACGGTGAGGACGGTGACAGCGTAGCCGGCGTGGCCGAGCGTGGTCGCCTCCTTGAGCACGCGCGGGTTCCGGCAGAGGGGGCCGTTGCTGAGGATAAGGATGCGGGCGGGCGCGCTCATGGGAGACGGCGGCCACCGGGACGGGCGGGCTCGAAAGGGATCATGGGAGGAAGGAGAAGGCGGCCCGCCACTGGTCTAGGTAGAGCGAGGCGCATTTCTCCAAGGTGAGGTTCTCGACGATGTAATCGCGCGGTTGGAAGCGGCCCGCGGTGACCTCGCCCCAGAAGGCGTCAAAGCCGGCGGTGAAGGCGGCGGAGTCGGCGAAAGTGTGGCCGCAGCGCGCGTCCCAGTAGGGCACGGAGCTGACCGGCGAAAAGCGCACGCGGGCCGGGTAGTATTGGGGGTCTTGCCAGCACCCCCCGCGGTCCCAGGCGAAGAGCGGGACGCCGCAGGCGAGTGCCTGTTGGTAGGCGATGCCCTGGGTCTCGTGTTCGCAGAGGAAAATCATGGACCGGCAGTCGCGCAGGATGGCGGCGAAGGCCTCCTCCTTATAGTAACCGTAGCGCAGGGTGGCGACGCGCAATCCGCGGGCGCGCAGGTGATCGAGGATGGGGTTGATCAACCCGGACTGGTAGAGCGGGTAGTCCCAGCGGACTTTGTCGTAGAGGAGGACATCGAACTGGCGCGCGGGTGTGGCGGGCGGCGTCCAGGCGTGCGTGTCGATGCCGACGGGCCAGGGGTGGACGAGGTCGCCCCACTGCGGTGCGCACATGGCGCGCATCCATTCGCCGGGGACGAGGATGCGGCGGATGGTGGGGTGGCGCGCAAGCAGTCCGGGGTCTTGCAGCGGGTGCGACATCACGGAGGCGCCGAAGAGGATGGGGTTTTTCCAGGTCTGAAGCTCGAGGACGTGGGGCTTGCCAATGATGCCGACGGGTTGGCCGGGGTGGCGCAGGGCGTGGCGGTAGCGGTTGACTGTATAACGCACGCCGAGCCGATCAAGCCCGGCACAGAGGTTGATGAAGACGCGTTCCTGGCCGCCGGGGCGGCGGGGACCGCGGATGAGTCGGCGCAGCCAGCGGCGGGGATGGTGGTCGCCGGGCAGGAAACGGTCCGGATCGGGTTCGGCGTAGAAGAGGGAGAGCGGGGCGGTCATGCGGTGGCGTCCTGGAAAAGTTCGCGCCAGCGTCGCGAGGTGGCGCCCAGGCCGGACATTTTGAGAAAAAGATCGCGTGGGGCGCGCCCCTCCGGCCACTGGCGGGGGTGGCGGTCTGCGAGCGCGATGGCCTCGAGCCAGGCGTCGACGTCGCGGGGTTGCGCGATGGTGAGGTAGGGGCGGGAGCCGTCCTCGAATTCGTAGCCGGCGCTGCTGTGGCCGGCGGGGGTGATGACGAGGGCATTCAAGGCGAGGCCTTCGAGGAAGGACGTCATGCCGGCGGAGGTCTGGGCGTCGTCGGTCACGTTGAGCACGACCGACGCCTCCTGGTAGAGGTCGAGCAGCTCATCCCAGCGCACGAAGTAGCGCAGGTCGATGTGGGGGCAGGCCTGGTAGGCAGCCAGCACGGGCTCGGGGAAGTAGCGGGAGACGCGCACGAGGCGTCGTCCGGAGCGGCGGGCGATTTCCATGACGACCTCGTCGAGACGGCCGCGGTCGCCGGGCACGAACAGCATCGGGGTGCGCGCGACGCCGGGCCGGGGCTGGAAAAAAACGTCGTCCACCAGCCACGGGAAAAACCGCGTGCGCCGGGCGCCCAGCTCGCGGCGGAAGCGGGCGAGGCGCAGCGCGTCCTGCGCCAGCACGAGGCGGGCGCGGGCTAGCGCGTAGGCGACGGGCAGGCGCTTGGGCCAGGGCATGCGATCCGGATCGATGTTCTGGTAATAAACGACGGCGGGGACCTGGCCGGCGAAGAGGGTGAGCGCCAGCACGTCGTAGGGGCGCAGGCTGTAGACAAAAATCAGGACTCTCCGGCCCTGTCGGCGGGCGGCGAGCACGGCGCGGCAAAGGCGGGGCAGGGTGTCGCCGCACACGATCTCGAAGCCGGCGAGGAGCGCCCCGTGGTGGAAGTCCAGGGGGTAGGTGCCGAAGCGCTCGATCAAATCGGGGCCGGGCGCACGGGGCAGGGGCGAGGTCCAGATGAGGACATCGCGCCGGTCAGGGGAAGTTTCAATCGGAGCGGACACGATCCAGGAACGCGGCGAAGTTGCGCGTGAAAAAGTGTTTGATGGGGCGCAGGCGTTCGCGCGTCCAGATGCGCCAGAAGGCGAAGGAGCGGCGGTTCAGCGCGCCGGTGTGGAAGAGCAGTCGGCGGAAGTCGGCGGTGAGGCGGGTGCCCTGATAGTGGGAGTAGGGATAGGGTATGGCGGGGTGACCGGCCTCGTGGCGGGCGACGCCCTCGTGGTAGCGCGCGAGCACATCGCGCAGCCAGGGGCAGCGGTTGAGGAGCGCGGCGTTGGACCGCGCGGGCATGTAGGTGCAGACGACGCCGGGTCGGGAGGTGCGGTAGCCGCTGAGGTGGAAAAAAATCGCGGGTCCGTCGGGGGTGTCCCAGCGGCCGGGTGCGGCGGGGCGCACGTCGCGTTCGTGGGCGTTCCAGAAGGCGATGTTGAGCCGCGTGTCGCGGACGATTTTCACGTCGTCGGGATAGTACTCGGGAAGCAGGGGGAGGAGCTTTTGGTCGACGAACATGCCGTGCTGGCGATCGGCAAAACCGTAAACCGGGAAGCGGGATTGCATCCAGGCGAGGAGGCGTGTGGCTTCGGGGCCGGCGCGCCAGGCGGTGAAGCCGCCGTTAAAGAGGCCCTGGTCGACGATGTCGATTTCGGTGATGTAGGGCAGGTCGAGCGGGGGCGGGCCGAGCTGGTGCGGGGTGAGGAGCAAGGGGGCCTGGTCGAGCAGGCGCCAGACGGGGTCGAAGGAGGAGGTGACGAGCAGGTCGCAGTCGAGGTAGATGACGCGTTGCGCACCGGCCGCGAGCAGGTGGGCGACGAGGAAGGGCTTCAGGACGTTGCACAGCTCGAACGCGCTGAAGTAGTGGCGCATCGCCACGGGTGGCGGAGGGACGAGGGCGTCGAGCAGGTGGCAGACCAAGCCGTCCTCGATCACTGGTTGGAGGGCGGGTGTGGCGTCGGTGACGAGGACGTGGAAGGGCTCGGGGTTGCCGGAGTCGCGCAGGGAATCGCGCAGGGCGCGGACGTAGGGCAGGTGCGACCAGGTGACGACCGTGCAAAAACAGCGGGAGGACAGGGGCTCGGGCATGGGGATCAGTCGGCGCGGTGGCGGTTCATTTTCCAGTTCCGGAAAGCGCGGACCAGCGGCGTGAAAACGGCGGGCATGCGGTCCAGCCGGGTGCCGGGGCGGAAGACCGGGCGAGGCTGGCGGGGCGGGGCGACGGCCCGGAGCCGGGCGAGGAAAGCCTCGTTCAACGCGGGGTTGTTGATGCGCAGGGGCGCGGGCGCGGGGCGGAAGGCGAAGGACTCCATGCGGGCGAGGAGCTCGTCGGGGGTGGAGTGGAGCAGGTGGTTGTCGCCGAGCACGCGGTGGGCGGATTTATCGAGGTAGTTGCAGATGACGCCGAGGCGGAAATGCATGGCCTCGGAGTAGACGATGGGGAGGCCTTCGACGTAGGAGTTGAGGCAGAGGAAACGGGCCTCGGCCATCTCGCGCAGCACCTCGGCGCGCGGGATGCCGATGCGCACCTCGTGGGGCTCGAGCGCGGCGCGGACCTCGGCCTCCAGGCTGCCAACCCCGATCACGCGCACCTCGTAGCCGCGGGTTTTTAAGAGTTGGAAAAGCTCCAGCGTCTCGCGGATGTTTTTATCCGGCTCGAGGCGACCGACGTAGAGCACGCGCCGGTGTTTTTCGGCGGCGGGCGCGGCGTCGATGAAGGTGGAGTACTGGAAGGCGTCGGCGTGCGCCAGGCCCTGCGCCTTCAGGTAAGCCTCGGCGGTCTCGGAGACGCAGAAGAAGTGGTTCACGCCGGCGGCGTGGCGGAAGGCGAGGCCGTAGGAGTGCTCGTGGTTGGTGTGGACGATGAAGGCGATGGGCCGGGTGGCGCGGCTCCACAAAAAGAACTCGAGCTCGAAGCGCTCGTTGGCGACCAGCACGTCGTAGTCGTCCGGTCGCACGGCGCGCGCCAGGGTGGCGTAAACGTGCGCGAGCGGATCGTAGGCGTTGTAGTGCAGGGTGCGCGCGGCGTCGTCGAAGAAAGTGCGCGGGCCTTGGGTGAAGTATACCAGGTCGACGTCGGCGAACTGGCGGCGGAAGTTTTCCCAGAACACGGCGACGCCGCCGACGTGGCGGGATACCATCGAGAGGATGCGGCGCGGGGCGGGGGCGCCGGGTATGGGTGGGTCGGAGCTCATGGCGGCGAGGTGTTCAGCCGGGAGCGCGAAACCGCGCGATTAGGCGCAGGAGCGGGGCGGGCCAGCGGGCGAGGAAACTTAGCCGCGCGATGCGGGCGTTGGTCAGGTTCGGGAAACTCTGGCGGAAGGCGGCCAACTCCGTGCGCAACTCGGCGTAATCGCGCTCGCGCCAGGTTTTTTCGATTGAGCCGTTCCACCAGAATTTCC
>JBBRHC010000252.1:0-5656 GCA_038223295.1 Opitutales bacterium | reverse complement strand
AGATGGCACAAGATGCTGGATCAGATGGTCGTTCGTGAATCCCGAAGTGCACTGAATAGTGCATTGAGCGGGTGAACGGACGAGCAGATGAGCAGCAGATTGCGCCAGATCGCGGCGATCCACTTCGGATTTCGGGCTTAAGCGCGGGCGGCTGCGCGAGGTCGGGCTGGGTCTTGCACCTTGCGGGACTGCGTTTCAGACCCGGCGGAGCATGGTTCCCAAGCTCCAGATTTTCGCTCATCGCGGGGCGTCGCACGACGCGCCGGAAAACACGCTGGCGGCGTTGCGGCTGGGCTTCGCGCATGGGGCGGACGCGGGGGAATGCGACCTGCGCCTGACGCTCGACGGGCACGCGGTGTTGATGCACGACGCGTGCACGGCGCGAACCACGGGGATGGAGCGGGTGGTTCGCGCGAGCACTTTGGAGCAGTTGCGCCGGCTCGATGCCGGGGCGTGGAAGGGTGCGCTTTGGATGGGCGAACGCATGCCCACGCTCGCGGAGGCGCTGGGCGCGGTGCCGACGGGGCGGCGTCTGTTGCTGGAGCTCAAGTGCGGGGTGGAGATCTTGCCCGCCATCGCGCATGCGTTCGCGGCGGCGGGGCGCGGGACGGAGGCGTGGGTGTTGATGAGTTTTGACCGCGCGGTGACGCGGGAGGCGAAGCGGCTGTTTCCCGCCGTGGAGGTGCATCAGCTCCATGAGTGGCCGGGTGCCGAACCGGGGCGGGGGGAGGGTGCGGCGGGGCTGGTGGCGGCGGCGCTGGTGGACGGTCTGGACGGCCTAAACCTCGACAAATATTTCCCCATCGACGCGGCGTTCGTGGCGACGGTGCATGCGGCGCGGCTGAAACTCTGTGTCTGGACGGTGGACGACGCCGGGTGCGCCCGTCGCCTGGCGGCGGCGGGGGTGGATGCGATCACCACCAACCGGCCCGGCTGGCTGCGTGAACAGCTCGCGGGGGAGGGGCCGGGGTAGTCGGTTTGAAGGACTCGGTTTAGAGATTAAAATCCTGGCCGAGGTAGAATTGGCGGGCTTCGGGGTCGCTGACCAGGAAGGCGGCGGTGCCTTCCTTGAAGACGCGGCCCTCGCGGATGAGGTAGGCGCGATCCACGATCTTAAGCGTCTCGCGGACGTTGTGGTCGGTGATGACCACGCCGATGCCCTTGGCGCGGAGATCGACCACGATTTTCTGCACCTCGGAAACGGAGATGGGGTCGATGGCGGCGAAGGGCTCGTCGAGGAGGAGAAACTTGGGCTTGGTCACCAGGGCGCGGGCGATCTCGAGGCGGCGGCGCTCGCCGCCGGAGAGCGTGTAGGCTTTTTGGGTGGCGACGTGGGTGAGGTGCAGCTCGCTGAGGTGTTCGTCCACGAGGGCGCGGCGCGCGGCGCGGGGGACGCCGATGGCCTCGATGATGGCGAGCAGGTTTTCCGCGACGGTGAGTTTGCGAAAGGTGGAGGGCTCCTGCGGGAGGTAGCCGAGGCCGAGGCGGGCGCGCTCGTGCATGCGCAGGCGGGTGATGTCGCGGCCATCGAGCGCGACGGTGCCGCGCGTGGCGGGCACTAGGCCGACGATCATGTAGAACGTGGTGGTCTTGCCCGCGCCGTTGGGCCCGAGGAAACCGACGATCTCGCCGGCGCGGGCGGTGATGTCCACGCCGGAAACGACGGTGCGCTGGCCATAGGTTTTAACCAGGCCGCGGGTGGAGATCTCGGCGGGGGCGGAGGCGGGGGCGGAGTCCAAGATCGGAGAATGGGCCACGAAAGGCACAGAAGGCACAAAAAAGAGGAAGGTCTTTATTTGGCGCCGGGGCGCGGGAAGGTGACGGCGGGAGCGACGGGGGCGGACTGGGGGGCGCTCGGATTGCGGGGCGCGGCGGTGGCGCTGAGGTCGCCGATGGGCGGGGCGGTGATTTTCACGTTGCTGCCAAGCACGGCGCGCTGGCTGCGGAGGAGGATGAGGGGTTCGCCGGAGGCGACCATGCCGTTGCTTTTGTCGATGATGACGGGGCCGCCGCTGAGGATGACTTTGTCCTCGCGGGGAAACACCTCGGCGCGCGCGCTGGTGGCCTCGCGGTCGCCCTGGGTGATGTGGACATTGCCGGTGGCGAGGATGTATTTGAATTTCTCGACCGTGCCGATGGTGGCGTCTTTGTCGCCGATGCGGGTGGCGATGACGGTGAGGCGATCGCAGGTGATGCGGAGATTGGTGCCGGTGAGGATGACGTTGCCGGTGGCGATGGCGGTGGTCTCGGTGTCGGTCGAGGTCATCTCCAGGGATTCGCTGCGCAGCTCGGTGGGTACGGGGGTCGGCACGTCGGCCCGGGCGGGGACGACCAATAACCAGGGACCAAGGGCCAAGGCCCAGGCGAGGGCAGTGAGGCGGAAGGGGGAGGGGCGGGGGAGACGGAGCTTCATTTGAGGATGTCGCCGAGGGTGGCGCGCATGATGACGCGGGCGTCGCGCTTGATGGTGATTTTTTGGGCGGCGTGGTCGTAGCTCCAGTCGGAGCCCGTGACGGTGAGGTCGATGCGTTCGATGCGCACGGTGGAGGGGCCGCTGGCGAATTGTTGTTTGGGGAAAATCGTGGCGAGGGGGGCGGCGAGCATGGCGTCGATCTCGCCGGCGGCGTCGCTGGTGAAAAGGGTGAGTTCGAGTTCGGTGGCGTCGATGCGGGCGGGGTCGGGCAGGCGGGCCTCGGCGGCGCGGATCATGGTTTGCCGAAAGCCCTCGTCGGTGAAGGTAGGCAGGCGGAAGTTCTTTACCGGCGAGGCGGCGGTGGCCTCGGGCGAGGCCCGCAGGGCGGGCAAGGCGGACAGCGCTACGAACGTTGCCCATCGAACGAGGTTTATCGAGCGGAGCGGTGGAAGCAGGCGAAGCATCGGAGAGACAGGGGCTTTAATGAAAGTCGGTATGACCCTGGGCGCGCAGGATATGTTCGCAGATTTCGCGCACCGCGCCGCGGCCGGCGGGCCGGGAGGCGAGGTAGTCGGCGGCGGCAAGGGCGGCGGGCATGGCGTCGGGCACGCTCACCCCGATGCCGGCCCAGAGGATGGCCGAGGCGTCGATGTCGTCGTCGCCCATGTAGACGATCTGCTCGTGGGTGAGATCGAGCTCGGCGGCGAGTTCCTGGAGGGCGTCGAGCTTATCGGTGCGGCCCTGGACGAGGTGGGGGATCTTGAGTTCGGTGGCGCGCACGGTGGAGGCGAAGGAAGCGCGGCCGCTGATCCAGGCGGTGGCGATGCCGTGTTTGCGGAGCCGCACCAGGCCCATGCCGTCGAGAACGGAGAACTGTTTGGTCTCGGTGCCGTCGGAGGAGATGTGGATGGTGCCGTCGGTGAGGATGCCATCGACGTCCATTGCGAAGAGTTTGATGGCGGCCCAGCGGGAGTCGGGGATGGGGGGCATGCGGAGGGAGAGGAAGGAGGAGGAAAAGAAGGCGGCGGCGAAGGTCAGCCGACCGTGACGGGGAGGAGCGTAATGGTATCGTTGCCGAAGATATCGATGACCTTGATCGCGATGGTGTAGCGGCCGGGTTTTGTGTAGGTGTGGGGCGCAGTGCGGAGTTCGAGGTCGCGGTTTTGGCGGGTGCGGAAGCTCTGCCATTCGTTTTCGAAGATATAGTTTCCTGTCCAGTGATCCTCAAAGTCTATGAACTGGCCGTCGGCGGAGGCTACGCCGGGGAGTTCGCCGCTGGCGCCGAAGTTGCGCGGGATTTTGATGATCTCCTTGCGGTTCTCATAGTCGAAATCCACCGCCCAGTAGTCCACCCAATCGGTCCACTTTTTGGTGAGGATTTCGCGGGTGATGATCTCGTTTTTATCCTTGGAGAGTTTGATGAGTTTTCCGGCTTCGCAGACGACTTCGCTTTTGCCGGCTTTGAGCTCGGCCTCGACGGAGTCCACGAAACCTTGGCTGTAATAGACAGAGAAATCGCACAGTTCGGGGGTGAGGGTGAGCTTATCCGTTTTATCGTAGCGGGGGGCGGCCTCGATGTAGGCGACGTCGGCGAAGCGGACCTGGCCCTTGCCCACCGCCCGTTTGTCAAAGACCTCGGGAGGGATGGTTTTGGGGGCGAGGTCGATGCCTTTGCGTGTGGACTCTTCGAGCACGGCGGGGAAGAGGCCCATCTCGAACTCGAAGGCGAGGATGTCGGCCCGGCTGGCGCCGTGTTTGCGGCATTCGGTGATCACTTCTTCGATGAAAAGGCGGCCGACGGGGAGGTTGATGGGGCCGACGACGACGAGGCGGCCGGCGTGCTGGCCGTGGAAGAAGGGTTCGTTTTCTAGCGGGGCGGCGCGGTAGGCGCGGAGGATTAGCTCGCGGAAATCGCGTTCTTTACGGGCGAGGGCTTCGGACTTCTTTTTGGCGGAGAGATTGCCGGGGAGGTTGAGGTAGGCCTGGCGTTCGTAGCGGCCGAGGTTGAGGACCTCGAAGGCGCGGAAGTCGGAGCCGGAGGCCTTGAGTTCGCGCTGCACGCCGATGAGGCGCTTGCGGGTGGTGTGAATGCCGAATTTGCCGAGATCGGTGGCGATCCACTTGCGGCCGAGCTTTTCGGCCACGGCGGCGGTGGTGCCGGAGCCGCAGAAAAAATCGGCGACAAGGTCGCCGGGGTTGCTGGAGGCGCGGATGATACGTTCGAGCAGGGCTTCGGGTTTTTGGGTTTTGTAACCCGTCAATTCTTTAGATCCACCGGCGAGATACGAAATATCCGCCCAATTGTCGCTGAGAGGAACTCCCGTCATTTTATCCAGAAACATAATTCGGCAGCGCCTTGTGGGCTTTCCGTCTTCACCAAGCTTGATGCGACCATGACTGTTGGGGACCTGCGTCTGCTGAGCATTCCAGAGGGCCTCGAATTTTTCTGGGCTGGTGCGCCATCGCGCGACCGTTCCGTGAAAGTCGTATGATTTCATCGACTTTCTCGGATCCAACATATTTTCGCATTTCCAGTATCTTCCGGAAGGGAGGTGATTCCATTCTGAGTCTATATAATGTTTGCTATAAGACGTGTAGAGTTCGTTGAGCGCAGAACCTTCGGACTTTGAAAAGTAAAGGATGCAGTCTTTAACTTTCCCGAATTGGCCGGCTGCGTCATTGTGAGAGGCCGCTCTGACCCACGTGATTTCGTTTCGATAGTTAGCCTTACCTAAAACTTCCTCCATCGCCAGACGGACCATGCTGTTTACCCGCCAATCGCAGTGCAGGTAGATGCTTCCGTCCGGGTGCATCAAATCCTTCATTAGAATCAACCGTTCATAGACCGTCGCGATGAATGAATCCGCTCCCCGCCCCCAGGTGTCGCGGTAGGCGATTTGTTCGAGGATGTTGGGCTCTTTATGAAAGGTTTCACCGCCGATCTCGATGTCCATGGAGAAGTCGGCGCCGACGTCGAAGGGCGGATCTATATAAATGAGTTTGAGGCCGCCGGCATCTTCAATCTGGCGGCGGAGGGCGCCGGATTTAAGGGAGGAGAGGATGAGCTTGTTGTCGCCCCAGATGAGTTTGTTGGTCCAGCCCTTGAGCTGGCGGCCCGTGGTGTCGATGAGTTCGGGCTGAAACTCCGAAGCCTCGGGCGAGACGCCCGAGGCGGCACCCGAGACGGGTGCGCTCCCCGGACCCACGGATTTTCCCGGACCGACGGCAGCTTCCTTGCGGGGC
>JBBRHC010000251.1:0-5698 GCA_038223295.1 Opitutales bacterium | reverse complement strand
GGCAGGTCGCGGATGGATTTGAATTTGGCCATGATGGGAGGCGGAAAAAATTAAACCACGGAGTGCACGGAGTCCACGGAAAGGCAGATGAAATGCCTCCGTGTTCTCCGTGACCTCCGTGGTTTATGTTAAGGATTTTGGAAACTCGGGCTTAGAGCTGGGCGGCGATCTTCTTGGTGAGATCGACGACGCGGTTGGAGTAGCCCCACTCGTTGTCATACCAGGAGACTAGTTTGAAGAACTTGGAGTTCAGCTCGATGGAGGAGCCGGCGTCGTAGATCGAGGACTGTTTGTCGTGGATGAAGTCGGAGGAAACAACCTCGTCGGCGGTGTAACCGAGGATGCCGCTCAGGTAGGTCTCGGACGCCTTTTTGAGGGCGGCATTGATCTCGGCGAGGGAGGTTTCCTTGGTGGTCTTGAAGGTCAGGTCGACGACCGAGACGGTCGGGGTTGGCACGCGGAACGACATGCCGGTGAGCTTGCCCTTGACGGCGGGGAGCACGAGCGCGGTGGCCTTGGCGGCGCCGGTCGTGGACGGGATGATGTTGATCGCAGCGGAGCGGCCACCCTTCCAGTCCTTCTTGGACGGGCCGTCCACGGTCTTCTGGGTGGCGGTGTAGGAATGGATCGTGGTCATCAGACCTTCCTCGAGGCCAAAGCCTTCCTTGAGAAGCACGTGAACGATCGGCGCGAGGCAGTTCGTGGTGCAGGACGCGTTGGAAATGATGCTGTGGGTCGCGAGGTCGAGTTTGTCGTCGTTCACGCCCATGACGATGGTGATATCCTCGCCCTTGGCGGGCGCGGAAATGATGACTTTCTTGGCGCCGGCGGTGATGTGGCCCTTGGCCTTCTCGGCCTCGGTGAACAGACCGGTGGACTCGATCACGAGATCAACGCCCAGCTTGGCCCAGGGGAGCTCGGCGGGGGTGCGGGCGGAGACCACGAGGATCTCGCGGCCGTTGATGACGAGAACATCGTCCTCGGCCTTGTCGGGGGAGGATTTCTTGGAGGAAACCGTGCCGGCGAACTTACCCTGGGTGGAGTCGTATTTGACCAGGTAGGCCAGGTTATCGGCGGGGACGATATCGCCCACGGCCACTACATCCAGCGTGGTGCCGAGAAGGCCCTGCTCGACGAGGGCGCGGAAAACGAGGCGGCCGATACGGCCAAAACCATTGATAGCAACTTTGATAGCCATGATAGAGGGCTCCGAGGGTGGTGTTTGTTAGCTTTGTGGTGAGAAGCGTCGCGAGGACGCGGAGAGAACGAAAAAAGGGCTGGGTCCCTTTGAACGCAAGGGTTTTGGCTGCGCGACGCGTGCCCCGCGCTGCGCATAAAACCACGTGAAGGCCCGACGTGGCCTACCCGGCCACCCACAGCCCGCAGGTAAGCGAGGGCATGAAAAGATGCGCGGTCACGCGCTGCGCCCCCGCCGGCCGATCCGGGGGGAGAAACCGCTCGTGGTCGGCGAGCTGCCGCCAGGGCTGCACGGCCCATTCGCCCATGGGAATGGTGACGTCGCCCACGGTGGGATTCAGCGAAAACAGCAGCCGTTGGGTGCCTTGGCTGAGGTCGGCGTTGTAGATCACCGCCGACGCGCTCGTGCCCTCGGCCCAGAGAAAGACGAAAAACCCTTCGCTCGCGCGCGAAAAATGCCGGAGCAAACGCCCGGTCTCCGAAAGCCGGAATGCGATCCAATCGGCAAAGTAGGCATGGGTCGCCGGGACCCGATGGATGCGGGGGTATACCAACGCGTTTAGATCGCCGCGCTGGTAGGTGTTGTTCACCCCGTGTTTGGAGCGGAGAAAATCCTGGCCGGCCGCGAGCATGGGGATGCCGATGGAGCAAAACAGCACCGCCGCCATCAGGTGGGTGCGGTCACGGTCGTTGACCGTGGGCAGATGCCCGTCGTGGTTGGGGTTCTCGGTGATGACGTCGAGCCAGCAGCGGTCGTCATGCGATTCGGTGTAGTTCACGGTCTGCGCCGGCCACTTGGCGTAATACCAGGGCGAGCCCTTGAGGTAGTATTCGAAGGTCTCGCGCGCCGCGCCGCCGCGCACGTGGTCGCGCAGGAAATTCCTGTATCCATCATTCCAGGATGCCCAGCCCGTGTCGCGCAGCTCGCCCGCCACATGGCCGCGGAAGCTCCAGGGCTCGGCGATGAGGATGACGTCGGGCTTTACGCGCTTCAACGCCGTCTCCACCTCGCGCAGCACGGGCACGCCGATGAGATCGGCCAGATCGAAGCGAAACCCGTCCACCCCGAAGCACTCGATCCAGTGCGAGCAACTGTCGATGATGAGGCGCCTGGCCATGGCCGCCGAGGCGCGGAGGTCGTTGCCGCAGCCGCTCCAGTTGGCGAGCGCCCCGGCGGCGTTCTGCTCGAAGTAGTAGAGCTTGTCCAAAAACAGGAGGTGCGCCGGCTCGCCCACGTGGTTGTAGACCACGTCCACGATCACCGCGATGCCGCGGCGATGCAGCGCCGCCACCAAGGCCTGCAACTCGCCGATGCCGGAGGCCGTCTCGGGGCTCGACGCATAGGCGCTGGCGGGCGCGAAAAAATTCACCGTCATGTAGCCCCAGTGATACTCGTCGCGGGTCGCGTTATCAAACTCCTGCAAGGGCTGCAGCTCGACGCAGTTCACCCCCAGGCGGGACAGATAAAAGTCCTCGCTCTCCACCCATTTTTTCAAACCCGCGAAACCGCGTCGCTCGCCCTCGATCACCTCCACCGGCGCGTAGGCCGCCAGATCGCGCACGTGCGCCTCGCAGATCACCAGATCGTGCCAGGCGGGGGTCTTGAACTCGTCACGCCCCACGGCCGTCGCCGCCACGAGATTCCGATCCATGACGATGCCCGGTCCCTCGCGCCCGATGGTGGCCAGCGCATAGGGATCGAGGATGCGCCGCTTCGGATCGAAAACCCCGAACGCATCGCGCGGTCCGTCGACGTGATACCAGTAATACCAACCGTGCAGGTTGCCCTCCAGTGTCAGTTCCCAGACCCCGGCCGCGCCGTCCGCATCGGCCCGCCGCGCCAGGCGGTAGCGGCGCGGGGTTTCCCGCTCGGGGAGCGTGGCGAACACCGCAAGCTCGACCGATTTCGCCCGCGGCGCGAAAAGGCGGAAGACCGTGCCGTCCTTTTGCGCATGCGCGCCGAGCGGCAACGTGGTGCCGAGCGCGTAGAAAAAAGCCCCCGGCTGCAAAGGCACCTGATCGCCCGCGTGGCCCTCGGCCCAGCGCACGGTGAGGCTCACGGAGAGGTCGGCCGGGGCCTCCAGCTCGAAATGAAACAAGTGGCACCCGCTGCGATCCCGATCAACCACGTGGTTGCGATTGCCCCCGCCATCCACCTCGACCGAGGACGCGTGCCACGGCACCGGGATCCACTGGTGTTTGCCGGTGACGAACTTAAAGCGTCGCCCCGCCGCCAGCACAGGTCCCGCCGGGCCGGTCCAAGCCAGCACCGGACGGCCCGCCACCTCGCGCGAGTGCATGGACCAGGCCGCCTCGTCCGCGCCGCGCCAGCCATTGAACTCGCCCGCCACGTGGATCGTCTCGCGCTCCAGATCGATCTCCGGGTGGGCCGCCGGATCAAAGACAAACTCGACGACATCCTCCTTCGGAAAATGGTAACCGCTCTGCAAGGCGAAGCGCGCCGTCGCCACGCGCTCCAGCCGCCGCATGCGCAGGTGTCCGCCCGCGATCACGAACACCGGCACGGAGCGGCCCCGCCAATCATGCCGCAGCTCGATGAGACCGCGGGTGGGCGATTCAAGGGTGGCGGAGACGAGACCATTTACACGCGACGACATGGGCGGACTTCACCATTCGACGTGCCGAGCCTCGCACAAGAGCGAACTGCCCGCCGCGCCCCCCGCGGGCGACGCACCGCAAATGCGCCGCACCTATCGCAGTTGCGGAACGAAAAGTGATGAAAGTGATAAAATGTTACATTTTTCTCCATCCTGTTATAAACCGTTAATAGCCTCGTCGTCACCGGTGCGCTTCCGCTGATTGGCCCGATGCAGCTCTATCTCGGCTTCGACGGTGGCGGCACCAGCACGCGAGCCATCCTCGTGGACGCCGAGGGCCGGGTCCATGGCGAGGGCGAGGCCGGTCCGTCCAATTACCACAACGTCGGCCTGGAGGCCGCCGGTCACGCGCTGCGTACGGCCGCCCAGTCGGCCTGGGCCGCGGCGGGGCGTCCCTTCGCGCCCGCCGCCGCCGCCTTTCTCGGCTGCGCCGGCACCAAGGCCTCCGTGGACATCGCCCGCCTCACCTCGCTCGCCGAGGGCGCGGGCCTCGCGCCCGCCGGCAACGTCACCGTGGCCAACGATCTTCACAACGCCCTCGCCGGCGGGCTCTCCGGGCGGCCCGGCATCGCACTCATCGCCGGCACCGGGACGAACTGCCTCGGGCGCGACGCCTCCGGCGACAGTTTCATGTGCGGCGGCTGGGGCTGGCTGCTCGATGACGTCGGCGGCGGGGTCGGCCTCGCCCTCGCCGGCCTGCGGGCCGCCACGCGCGCCGCCGATGGTCGCGCGCCGGCCACGGGCCTTCTGCCCGCCGCGCTCGCGTTTTTCGGCCTCACCGAGGCCAACGAATTCTCCGAGCGCCTCTACGCGCGCCCCTGCCTGCCCGGCGAAATCGCCGCCTTCGCCGCCGTGGTCACCCGGGAGGCCGCCGCCGGCGACGCCACCGCCCTCGCCGTGCTCGCCGAGGGCGCGCGCGCCCTGGCCGAACTCGTTGCCGGCGCCACGCGACAACTCAGTTTCCCCGGCGGACCCGAGGTGGTTATCCTCGGCGGTTGCGCCCGGTCCGGCCCGCCCTACCAGCCACTCCTGGAGGCGGCCATCCGCAGCGCGGTTCCCGATGTGCGTCTGGTCGAGCCGCTCGGTACGCCCCGCCATGGCGCCGCGCTCAATGCCCTCCGCCTCGGCGGCATCACCCCGCCGCCCGCCCTCCTGTTCCCCGCCTAGAAACCACGCCTTTTCCCGTCCTTCCCATGAGCGCCCTTCCCTCCCCGCTGCTCTCGCTCCGCCCCGAAGACCTGTGCGTCGCCTACGGCCTCGACTCCGCCCGCCTCGGCGACCGCCCGCTGACCGAACGCCGCCTCGCCGACCTGCGTGATTGCTTCGCCAACGCGGCCGCGTTCGAGGCCGCCCTCGCGCAGGGCAATCCTCTCCTCTACGCCGTCTCCGCCGTCGAGCCGGCCCGCGGCGACGGCCAACTCCACTACGGCCTCGGCATCGTCCAGCCGGGCCGCATCGGCGACGAATATTACCTCACCAAGGGCCACTACCACACCCACCGAGCCGCCGCCGAGGTCTACATCGGCCTCAGCGGCGAAGGCGCGATGGTGCTCGAGGATGAAGCCACCGGCGAGACCCGTCTCGCCCCGCTCACCGGCCGCTCCGTCGTCTACGTGCCCGGCCACACCGCCCACCGCACCGTCAACACCGGCGCCGTTCCCCTCGTCTACTTCGGCATCTACCCGTGCAACGCCGGCCACGACTACGCCGCCATCGCGAAGAAAAACTTCGGCCACCTCGTCGTCGCCACCCCCGAAGGCCCCCGGCTCGTGCCTCGACCGACTGCTTCGGCCTAATTCTACTTTGTTAAATAGACCCACCGTCTCTTCCGCAGAAATTGGCCACAATAGGCTCAAACGACACAAAAAGTCCTGGGCTTCTGT
>JBBRHC010000250.1:0-5714 GCA_038223295.1 Opitutales bacterium | reverse complement strand
CAATCCATCAGCACGAGATCGTAGGGCGTGCGGGTGAGCGAGGTGACGGCTTCGCGGCCGTTGCCGACGGCGTCGGCGCGGTAACCCAGGCGCGCCAGCACGGCGAGGGCGACACGCTGGTTGACGGAGTTGTCCTCGACGAGGAGCAGGCGCCAGCCGGTGCGGTTGGGCGGCGGGGTCGGCGGGGCGGGCGGGGCGGACACGGGGGAGGACGACGGTAGCAAGACCTGGGCGAGCGTCTTGAGGAGCGCGGCGCGGCGCACGGGCTTGGACAAGGAGACGAAATCGCCTGACGCGACGCGGTTGGTGAGGCTGGTCAGGACCACCACGGCCGGGCCGCGCGAACCATCGGCCCTCGGGGCGCGGGCGGCGGTGAGCGCCTCGCCGACACCGGGCACTCGGTCGGAAATCATAACGACATCGTAGTCCGCCGAGCGGGTGGACAAGCGGTCGATCACTGCCGTAACCGACGAGGAGACCTCGCAACGGATGCGGGCGACGTCGAGCAACAGGGAAACGTGATCGGCGGTGGCCCGGTGGGTCTCGATGAGCAACACGCGGCGCCCCGACAACAGTGACGAGGCCGAAGCCTCGCCGCCCGTGTCGGAGACGGGCAGGGGGAGGCTCATGGTGAACGTGCTGCCCGCGCCCAGACGGCTTTGCAGGGTGATGTCGCCGCCCATGAGCTCGGCGAGTTGCCGCGAGATGGCCAGGCCGAGGCCGGTGCCGCCGTAGCGACGGGTGGTGCTGGCATCCACCTGGATGAAAGGCTGGAACAACTGGTGCGCGCGCTCGGGCGGGATGCCCACGCCGGTGTCGGAAACGGCAAAGGTGAAAACCTCGCGCCCGTCCTCCATGCGGCGTCGGGCGACGCGCACGACGACCTCGCCGCGCTCGGTGAACTTGATCGCGTTGCCCACGAGGTTGACGAGCACCTGACGGATACGGTCGGGCGCGCCTTCCACGCGGCGGGGGGTGTCGGCGGCGAAGATGGCGGCGAGTTCCAGGCCGCGTTCGTGGGCCTTGAGCGCGAGGAGTTCCAGCACGTCCTCGACGATGTCCTCCAGATCGAAGTCCACGATCTCCAGATCGAGTTTGCCCGCCTCGATTTTGGAGAAGTCGAGGATGTCGTTGACGAGTTGGAGGAGATTTTCCCCGCAGAGGCGGGCGGTCTCGGCAAAGCCGCGTTGCTCGGCGTCGAGGCGGGTGTCGAGGAGGATGCCGACCATGCCGAGGACGCCGTTGATGGGCGTGCGAATCTCGTGGCTCATGTTTGCGAGGAAGCGGCTCTTCGCGAGGTTGGCGGCGGTGGCCTGGCAGGCGAGTTCGCTGGTGCGGGCGATGGATTCCTGGAGCTGGGCGTTGATGCGTTCGAGGTCGCGGCGCGAGCGTTGCAGGGCGCGGGCGGAATGGGTCTGCGAATCGAGCGTGCCGCTTTCCATGGCGACGTAGCCCTCGATGCGCCCGTCGGCGCCGAGCAGGGAATCGATTTTGAAATTCATCCAGAAAGCGCGTCCATCGGGGTGGCGGTGAAGGAACTCCTCCTCGGCGCTTTCGCCGCGGGCGAGCGCCTCGCGCACGCGGACGAGCGCGGGGTCGTCGGCGGAGAGGCCGGTGATGACCGCGCAAAGTTTGCGGCCGACAAGGGCGGCGATGGGGTATCCCGTGGCCAGGCTGAAGGCGGGGTTGACCCAGCGCACGCGGCCCTGGGTGTCCAGGACGACGACGCCGTGGGTTGTGGCGGGAGCTTCCACCTGAACCAGGGAGTTCTTCACGGTTTAACCTCCCCGCCGGTCCGCCGCCGGGGTTGCCCGGAGCGCCGATGCGGCCTAAGAATGGTCAACCGGGATGAATACAATGAAGGCATGATGGAAAAACCGTGTGGTCTTTCCTTCGGCACAGGGGCGCGCCGGCTTGAGCGGCGAAACGCCGGGAAAATCCCCCAATTACCTGCGAGTGAGCAGGCCGATGAGGCTGGCGCGGGAGTCGCGAGCCTGGGCGAGCATGGCGTTGCGGCTTTCGGTCAGGATCTGGAGACGCGCGAGGGTGGTGCTTTCGGCGGCGACGTCGGTGTCGCGGATCACCGAGAGGGCGGCCTCGGTGTTCGCGCTCGCGGTCGTGACCACCCCGGAGGCGAAATCGAGCCGGCTATACACGGAGCCGACTTCGGCGTTGGCGTCGCCGGTCTGTTTGATCGCGGTGTCGAGCGCGGTGAGCAGCCCGGTGGTGGCGAGCGTGGTCGTGAAGGCGCCGCTCGCATCCTGCTTGACGAGGTCGCCGAGGGCGCCGGTGCGGAGATTGAGCACGGGGAGCGTGAGGCGGTCGTCACTATCGAGACCGACCGAGAGGGTCTCGCCGACGGCTGAGCCGAAGAGGGCGGAATCGTTGAAGGTGCCGGAGGGATTGGCGACACCGGCCGTGCCGCCGATCTCGGCCGTGGTGCCGCCGATCATCTGGCGGAGCTGATCTTGCAGGCCGGTGAACTCGGTCTGGTAGAGGGCGCGGTCGGCGTTGGTTTGCACGGGACTGCCCGCGTAGGTGGCGAGTTCGCCGAGGCGGGTGACGATGCGGCCGATCTGGCCGAGCTGGCTGGAGGTGACTTGCAGGCGGCTGACGCCGTTCTGGAGGTTGACGAGCACGGCGCCGAGGCGGCCCTGCTGGGCGTCGAGCCTGGCGGACTGGCCCACGCCGGCGATATCCGCGGACGGCCGGTCGATGCGCTGGCCGGAGGAGACGCGGGCGGTGGCGGATTGGTTGAGCTCCTGTAGACGGGAGAGGCCGGCGGCGAGCACGAGAGAGTTTTGGTTGATGGAGGGCATGAGGCGAGGGGCAAGGAACTAGGGGCGGGCCGGGCGCGGGGGGGCGACGAGGCGGGGGAGCGAGGGCAGGCGCGCCGGGGTGCCGCCGGGGCCGGAGTGGGGGACGGCGGCGGCCTGGTTGCTGGCGGCGAGTTCGGTGAGGACCTCCTTGCGGAGGATGGAAATCTCGCGGGGGGCTTGTATGCCGATCTTCACGACGTCGCCGTCGATCCGGGTGATGCGGATCTCGATGTTGTCGCCGATGAGGATGGCTTCGTTGACCTTGCGGGTGAGGACGAGCATGGCGGGTATTCAGCTCGCGGTGACGAGCGGATGGCGGGCGTTGTAGAGCGAGTAGTTGGCGACGACGACCTGGCGTGCGACGCCGGTGCGGCGGTTCACGACGATGGGGCCGACGAGGTTGACGGTGGCGGTGCGATCGCGGTCGTCCCGCACGGTGACGATGTTGAGCAGGAGCGCATCGGCGGCCTCGGTGATGCCGAGGGCGGCGGCGTCGTCGTCGAAGAGCTCGGGGGCGTAGTCGGGCACGATGCCGGCCGGGTCGATGACCACGAAGTGCAAGGGCTCGGGGCCGTGGAGGCGCAGCCACTGGAACGGGAGTTGGTCGGCGAGGTGGAAAACTTCGCCGCGGCGGTGTTCGGGGAAGCCAACGATGCCGACGGGGAATTTGAGATCGAGGGCGGGCGGAGCGGCGGGCGCGGGCGGCTGGGGGAAATCGGCGACAACTTTCATATGCGGGTGGGCGTTAAAGATCAGCGGAGGTAGTCGAGGAGAGACAGCTTAAGGAGACTGGCGGAGGAGGAAAGCGCGGCTTCGTAGGACTGGGTCGTTTGGTTGAGGCGCACGATGACCGAGGGGAGATCGATTTCGGCCTCGTTGGAAATCTGGCGGGTGAGCTCGCCGAGACGGGAGGTTTGCTGGGCCTGGGCGACCTCGATGCGGAGCTGGATGGCGCCGTGTTCGCTGAGGGAGCCGACGAGCAGATTCTCGGAGGCGTCGAGGCGGGCGCGGGTGGCCTGGGTGCCGGCGACGTCGCCGGTCTGGAGGGCGTCGCGGAGGGCGACGAGCTGGTTCATAAAATCGGCGAGGCCGGTGTTGGTGGCGGCGTCGGGCACGGGCTGGATGGAGGCTCCGTCGGCGAGCGGGACGGTGAGGCGGCCGGCGTCGCCGGCGTAGGCGGAGGCGGCGATCTTGCCGTTCGCGTCGCGGGTGAGGGCGTAGGGGGCGGTGGTGACGGCGTTGCCGCTGAAAACGTAGTCGATGCCGAAGCGGGTGTTGCCCTGGCTGGCGGCCTGTTCGAGGAGCTGGTTGACCTCGGCGGCGTAGGCTTTCATGGCGTCGGGGCCGATGCTCCCGGTGCCGAGGACGGCGAGTTCGCCGGCGCGGTCGGAGAGTTTTTTGAACTGCCGGAGGCCGTCGTAGGAGGTTTTTGAATACTCGAGGGCGGAGTCGGCGTTGCGGGCATACTGGGCGACGGTGCTGCGTTCCATCTGCGCGGCGATGACGCGGGCGACGGCGGCGGGATCGTCGCTGGGCCTCGTTATGCGCTGGCCGGTGGCGACCTGGGACTGGAGGTCGGCCTGCTGGCGGCTGAGGCGTTGCAACTGCGAGAGGACGTTGTCGGCGGTGGTGGCGTTGGAGAGGCGCATGAAAAAAGTCGAAGGGTGAAGTTTAAGGGGACGAGGCGGCGGCGGGCGGGTCGGGAATGGGGAACTTAAACTTAATCTTATCCTTAATCTGGAGCGGTGCGCGCCTAGCGGATGAGGCCGTTGACGACGGTGTCGAGCAGACTGTCGATGATGGAGATGACCTTGGAGGAGGCCTCGAAGGCGCGCTGGTATTTGAGGAGATCGGTCATCTCTTCGTCCATCGAGACGCCGCTCACGCCCTGGCGTTGCTGGAGGACGAGTTTTTCGATGCCGGACTGGTCTTCGAGGCGGTCGTCGGTGGAGGCGACGTTGCGGCCAAAGCCGCTCACGACGCCGGAGTAGTATTGGCCGAAGGTGCCGTTGATGGTGTCGCCGGAGCCGGTGGAAAAGGAGCGGGAGGCGAGCGCGGCGACGGCGCGGGCGAGGGTGTTGTCGCCAGCGGCGCCACCGTCGGAGGCTTTGAGCGTGACGGAGGTGATGGCGCCGGAAAGGGCGATGGTGGCGCCGGGCGAACCGGGAGTGGAGGTGAAGAAATCGCCGCCGGCGGTGGCGGCGGGATTGTAGGCGGAGTTGACGGAACCGGCGAGCTGGCCGGCGAAGGCGCCGAGCTGGTCGCGGAGGGTCTGCACGGTGCCGTCGCGGGCGGTGAAGAGGCCTTTGATGGAGCCGGAGCCGAGGGCGATGGGCGTGGCGGCGAGGCCGGCGGTGAGTTGGGTGCCGGCGTAGGTGACGGTGCTGGTCACGGTAGCGAGGCTGACGAGCACGACGGGGGCGCCGGTGGCGTCGCGCACGAACACGTCGAGCTGGGCGGTTTCGGTGGAATTGGGGGTGGTCTCGGCGCCGATCTTGGCGGAGAGTTTTTCGATGGCGGCCTGGCGTTGGTCGCGGAGATCGACGGCGGACCCGGGGGCGTTGGCCTCGAAGCGACCGATCTGGGCGTTAAAATCGCCGATGGACTGGAGAAGCGTGTTCACGTCGCCGGTGTCGGACTGCATCTGAACGCCGAGGTCGTCCTGCAACTGGCCGAGACGCTCGTCGGTCACGCGGAAACGTTCGGCGAGGATGTCGGCGCGTTGGACGAGATTCTGGCGTTCGCCGAGATCGGTGGGGCGGGCGGCGAAGGCTTGGAAAGCGTTGAAAAAATCGCTGGCGGCGGCGGCGAGACCGGTGCCGGAGGCGGAACGGGCGCCGTCGATGAGGCTGATGGATTCGCCGAGGGCGGCCTGGGCTTTTTGGTTGGCGTCGG
>JBBRHC010000249.1:0-5758 GCA_038223295.1 Opitutales bacterium | reverse complement strand
ATGAGATGGCGCAAGAAGTTGGATCAGATGGTCGTTCGTGAATCCCGAGGTGCACTGAATAGTGCATTGAGCGGGTGAACAAACGAGCAGATGACCAGCAGATTGCGCCAGATCGCGGCGATCCACTTCGGATTTCGGGCTAATACTAAACCCCACGGCCACCGTCTCAAGACGGTGGCCCCCTTTGTCTGATACAACGCATTGTCCCCAATGCGTTTTTTTGTTTCCGAGGTGGAACGCATTGTCCCCAATGCGTTTTTCGAACCCGTGACGTGGCGCTTCGGCTTTCCCCGCCTCTCCGCCGCCCCTCGCCCCTCGCCTCACGTCTCACCCCCCCGCCACCAGCACCCGCACCCCCTGCTCGCTCAGCCACGCCGCGATCTCCGGCGGCGGGGCGGCGTCGGTGACCAGCGCGTGCAGCCGGCGCGGATGGATCGTCACGCACGCCGACTCGCGGCCAAATTTGCCCGCATCCAGCAGCAACACCACCCGGCGCGACCCCTGCGCCAGCGCCCGCTTCGCCTCCACCTCCAGCGGATTCGGGTCGGTCGGCCCGCGGCGCGCGTCCAGCCCCGTCACGCCGATAAAACACCCCGACGAGCTCAGTTGACCCAGCCGCCGCACCGTGTCGGGCCCGCACAGGTTGCCCGACACCGGGCTCATCCAGCCGCCCGGCAGCAGCACGGGCAACTCCGGCCGCTCCCGCCGCAGTTGCCACGCCACCGGCAAGCTGTTCGTCAGCACCGAAATCCGCTCCCTCGGCAAATACCCCACCAGGGCCGCCACCGTCGTCCCGCCCTCCAGCGCCACCGTGTCGCCCAGGCGCACGAACTCCGCCACCGCGCACGCCGCGATCCGCCGCTTCGCCTCCCCCGCCGCCGCCGCCTTCGCCTCAAACCCCGGCTCGCCCGGCGTCGCCGCCTGCGCCCCGCCCCGCACCCGGCGCAGCAGCCCCAGCTCCTCCAGCTCGCGCAAATCCCGCCACACCGTCATCGCCGTCACCCCCAGCCGCTCGCGCAGCTCGCGCGCCGAGACCGTCGGGTATTCGCGCAGCCACGCGAGGATGCGTTGATGGCGGTCGGTTGTCATCGCCCGACCGAGATAAATGTCACGACCACACCACTCATGTTACAAGGCGTGAAGGCTTAACCCGCCCCCGCACCGCTTTCCGAGGGCAAAATCCCCCGCGCCCCGCTCCCGCGGGTGCAACCGGACGTGATGTCAGCGGGTCGCAAGTGGCATGGGCGTCCCGCCCATGGTCGGCGGCGAACGGACAGGAGGCCCATTCACTCACGGGCTATCCGCGCGTGGGTTTGATCCGGTTATGGAGCGGAACGCAGCGTCATACGCCTCCCTCACATCGTGTCCCCCGGCACCCAGCGCGGCGTGATCTGCAGGATGCGCGGCTCGTCCGGCACGCCGCGCTCGTTGCGGTGGATCTGCGCCACCACCATATCCACCGCCGCCGCCGCGATTTCCGCCGTATTACTCATCACCCCCGCCACCCCGCGCATGTGCGCCGCCCGCGTGATGCACACATACGCGATCTGCCCCGGCACCGCCCAGCCCGCCTCGCGCAGCCAGGCCAGATGCCCGGCGTCCGCGCTCATCACCGCGTCCAGGCGCTCCGCCCGCACCCACTCCGCAAACTCCGCCGCGCCGATGGTCTTTACCAAGGGCCGCGCATCCCCGCGCTGGCCCTCCGCCGCCATCTGGCAGCCCAGAAACGCGCCGAGCCACTGGTGCTTCGAACGCGCGTCCCGCTCCGGATCCAGCAGCAGGCCGATCCGCCTCCGCCCCGTGGCGCACAAGCGCTCGAAGCCCAGTTCGATCATCGCGAAAAAATGCGGCGTCGCGCTGTGCAACACCGGCCGGTGCAACGACTGCCCGATCACCGCCGCCGCGAATCCGCTGAAATCGAACCGCAGCTCCCTCACCCCCGACGGCAGCGGCGCCACCACCACGCCGTGGATGCCGCGCCCTTTCAGGGCCCGCTCCAGCCCGCCTCCCGCCCACTTCGGCGAACCCAGCCAAAACGTTTCCACCCCATACCCGAGCTGCTCCGTCCGCCGATGCAGCCCCGCATCGAACTGCCGGCACGCCGCGAACATCCGCCTCCAGTCCGCCTGCGGCGCGTCATGGATCAGCGCCAGCGTGGCTTGGTAACGCGGCGTGCGCGCCCCGCGCATGTGCGCCATAAGCGCCGACACCAAAGGGTTGGGCCTGTAGCCCTGCCGCTCCGCCTCCGCCCGCACCCGTGCCTTCGTCGCCTCCGACACCCCCGCCCGCCCGCGCAGCGCGAGCGATACCGTCATGCGATTCGTCCCGCAGGCCTCGGCGATGGTCTGGAGGGTGGCGTTGCTCATCTTTACCGGTAAATATTCCCGCACGTTGCCGCCCGCTCCGCGTGACGCAAGCCTGCCCCGCCCTTCGACTTTCATGAAACCCGATTCCGATCTCGTTGCCCCGCTCATTACCCTCGGCTACCGCCCGGTCGCCCGCCTGCGCCCTCGCCACGCGCGCGAGATCCACGGCTCCCCCTGGGGCGTCGGCTGCGAGACCTTGGATCGCGACTACGCCGACTTCGCCCAGACCGGCCCCCACCTGGGCGAGCTCGGCGCCAAACGCGCCCGCCTCCAGGGCGGCTGGGCCAAATGCGAACCCGTCCCCGGCGGCGCCTACCAGTGGGCCTGGCTCGATGCCATCGTGGACGGCTGCCTCGCCCAGGGCGTGCGCCCATGGGTGCAGCTCTCCTACGGCCACCCCGGCTACCCCGGCGGCGGCGGCATCGGCCTCGCCCAGGGTTTGCCCACCTCCCCCGAAGCCCTCGCCGCCACCGAGCGGTGGGCGCGCGCGCTCGTCGAACGCTACCGCGGCCGCGTCACCCACTACGAAATCTGGAACGAGCCCGACCTCTTCGATTCCGCCACGCCCGCCGGCTACGCCGACTACTTCATCCGCCTGGCCACCCAGGTCCGCGCCGCCGATCCCGCCGCCCGCCTCATCGGCCTCGCCCTCTGCCACAACGCCGAGTACGGCGACGCCTTCCTCGCCGCCCTCGCCGCCACCGGCCGCCGCGACCTGCTCGACGAGCTCACCTACCACCTCTACCCCCACCGGCCCGAGGATGCCGTGGATCTCGGCGACAAACTCGCCGCCTCCCTCGCCCGCCACGGCTTTCCCGCCCTCCCCGTCCACCAGGGCGAGACCGGAGCCCCCTCCGACAAGGTCCAGGTCGGCGCCCTCAAGGACATCCTCTGGAACGAGCGCAAACAGGCCGCCTGGAACACCCGGCGCTGCCTCGCCCACCACGCCGCCGGCCGCGCCATGAGCCTCTTCCAGCTCTCCGACATGTACTACGCCAAGGCCGCCGGCGCGCTCTTCGAGGGCCGCAACCCCAAGGGCCTCCTCTGTATCCGCCCGGACCTTACCGTCGCCTACCGCAAGCCCGCCTACTTCGCCGCCCAGCACATCTTCACCGTCCTCGACGACGCCTACCCGCTGCGCCGCCTAGCCCCCCACCCCGTCCGCGCCACCGTCCCCCTCGCCGCCTACGCCTGGCAACGCTCCGCCGACCCCACCCCCGGCCTGCTCGTCTGGTGGCGCGACGACGCCCCGCCCGAATGCCTCGCGCCCGCCCTCACCCCCGTCGCGCTCGATCCGCTCCCGCTGCGCGAGCCCGTCCTGGCAGATTTCCTCAGCGGCCTCGTCTTCGCCCCGCCCGAGGTCTTCGCCCCCGCCCCCGCCGCCTGGTGGGCCAATCTTCCCGCCGCCGACTCCCCCCTCGGCGTCGCCGAGCGCGCCAGCCTGCCTCTCCGGGAACTTTAAAAACGTCCCGCTTTCCATGTTCCCCCTACCTCCCCTTCCCCCCGTCGCCCCTCTGCTCTCGCTCCTCCTTCGCTCCGCGCTTTTCGCGCTCGCCCTGCTCCTGGCCCCCGCCTTCCTGCCCGCGCCCGCGTTCGCGCTCCCGGCCCCGCCCTCCGACGCCGCCTGGGCCGCTTTGCCGCCCCACCCGCGCCTCTTCGCCAACCCCGCCCGCTTCGCCGCCCTCCAAGCCCAGACCGACGAGGTCACCCTCCAGCTCCGCGCCCTCCTCGCCCACCAGGCCGCGCGCAAACTCGACGCCAAACCCATCAACTACCCGCCCACCGGTTTCCTCATGGGCCCGGCCCGCGAGGCCCAGGGCCGCATCCTCGCCTGCGCCCTCACCTGCCGCCTCACCGGCGACAAGGCCCACCTCGAGCGCGCCCGCTCCGAGCTCCTTATCCTCGCCGCAATGCCCGAGTGGCGCCCCTCCCACTTCCTCGGCGTGGGCGAGGCCGCCCTCGCCGCCGGCGTCGGCTACGACTGGCTCTACGAAGAACTCACGCCCGACGAGCGCGACCGCGTTGTCCGCGCCGTCGTCGCCAACGCCATCCGCCCCTGCCTCGAGACCCCCGATGGCCCCAAAAGTTGGGTGCGCGCCGACTTCAACTGGACCCAGGTCTGCCACGGCGGCGTCACCGTCGCCGCCCTCGCCATCGCCGAACGCGAAACCGCCCTCGCCCGCCAGGTGATCGAGCGCACCGTCGCCAATTTCGACCGCGCCGGCGCCTCCTACTCCCCCGACGGCTCCCACGCCGAGGGCCCGAGCTACAGGTCCTACGGCACCAGTTTTCACGTCATCCTCGTCGATGCCCTGCGCACCGCCCTCGGCACCGATTGCGGGCTGGAGGAGTTTCCCGGCTTCCTCAAAACCGACGACTTCAACAACCGGATGGTCGGCCCCACCGGCGAGGAGTACAACTACTCCGACTACCACACCGAGAACCTGCACGAACCCATCATGCTCTGGTTCGCCCGCGAAAACCGCGACCGCAGCCTCGCCCGCGACGAATTGGCCGACCTCGCCCGCGCTCACGCCACAATCTCCGCCGCCGCGCCCGCCGCCGCGCCCGCCACCCCCGCCAGACCCATCGTCCTCAGCCGCCACCTCGCCCTCGAGCTCCTCTGGTGGGACCCCACGCTACCCGCCGGAGTCGCCGCCCCCGCCCGCCACTGGACCGCCGCCGGCGTGCTCCCGCTCTCCGCCATGCGCTCCGCCTGGGACGACCCCACCGCCTCCTTCCTCGCCATCAAGGGCGGCACCCCCACCCACTCTCACGCCCACATGGACGTCGGCAGCTTCATCCTCGAGGCCGATGGCGTGCGCTGGGCCCTCGACCTCGGCACCGAGAGCTACGGCAAGATGCGCGCCGCCAAGCTCGACCTCTGGAACTACACCCAGCACAGCAACCGTTGGACCACCTCCCGCGTCGGCCCCGAGGGCCACAACATCCTCCGCTTCGACGGCGCTTATCAAAACGTCGCCGGCAAGGCCGACATCCGCGCCCTGCCCGAAGCCCCCGACGGCACGATGGGCAACGTCGTCGAGCTCTCCCCGCAATGGCACACCAAGGCCCGGGTCACCCGCACCCCCGACGGCCTCCGCCTCGGGCAGGCCGGCCAATCCCTCGCACTCCGTATCGAAGTTTCCCCTACAGTCGACGCTCCCCTCGGCCTCGCCACCGCCGGGGCCATCGTCATCGAGGACGTCTCCGCCGCCCGCGCCACCCAGGATTCCGCCAACCCCGGCCTCAGCCGCATCGTCATCACCCCGCCCACCGCCGCCCACGCCACCGCCCGCCTCCGCCTCACCGCCACGCCAGGGCCGCGCTGAGCCGGTCCGCTCCCTCGACCCCGACCTGCCTTCCCGTCATGCTCCCCACCCACCGCCACC
>JBBRHC010000248.1:0-5763 GCA_038223295.1 Opitutales bacterium | reverse complement strand
GGTTTTCTCCGCCAAGATGTTTTATTCCAATTCGGGTTTAATAGGCGACTTTATCAGACGTGTGGACGTGTGGCACAGGCATTATTGCCTGTGTTTTAGCGGGGTGCTGCTATAAATGGGAACACAGACAAGAATGTCTGTGCCGATTCCAGCAACTAAGCC
Source organism: Opitutales bacterium (assembly GCA_038223295.1). Classification (GTDB taxonomy): domain Bacteria; phylum Verrucomicrobiota; class Verrucomicrobiia; order Opitutales; family Opitutaceae; genus IMCC26134_A. The sequence continues at coordinate 5,601 of JBBRHC010000248.1, read as the reverse complement.
TACTCTGAATGGGAATTAGTGCGCTTGTTGCGGCAACTTGGCGGCGATGGCCTCAACCACGCGGGCGGCCCTGAGGTCGAGATTGGTTATCTTGTTCCCTAGGTGATGCGTTGTGAAGCCGATATAAACTTTGCCGTAAACATTTCGGATCTCCGGATGGTGATTCATCGCCTCCAGCGGGTGAGAGATGCGTACGATGAACGCGACAGCATCGGAAAAACCGGGAAACGAATAATGTTTTCCGACGATATCGGATTTCGCCTCCCAGCCCGGTAGGGTTGCGAGTTCGGCGGCGATTTCATCGCGGTTCAGAGTGTAGTTGTGAGTGGTATTCAAGGTAGATTAAACGGCTATCAGTTAATGTCTTGTCGTTGGAAGTTCGGCTGCCCTGTCAAGGAGGTCTCCTCGGCGGAGCTTCGCCGGCCCGGCGGCGCGGATCGGCGAGCGCCAAGGCGGATGCACGTCGCAAAACCGAACGATCCGGCATTCTCGCCCGAGTTTCGGATTCCGTATCCGGGATGGCGGTCAGAGGGATCGGGCGGGGCGTGGGGTATCGTTTCAGGCTTGGCCCGCTCTTCAGGCCCCCAGCGCCTGCGTGATGTCGGCCTTGATGTCGTCGATGTGCTCGATGCCGAGCGATACGCGCAGGCCGCCTGGGGCGACGTTGGCGGCCACTTGTTCTGCGGCCGACAACTGCGAATGGGTGGTGGACGCGGGATGGATGATCAGCGTCTTCGCGTCGCCGACATTCGCGAGGTGCGAGATTAACTTGAGGTTGTTCACGAATGTCTCCGCCCGCGCACGGTCGCCCTTGACTTGGAACGAGAGCACGCCGCCGAAGCCGCGCGTGAGATACTTTTCCGCCATCGCGTGCGACGGGTGGCTCGCGAGCCCGGGGTAGCTCACCGCCACGACCTCGGGATGCGTCTCCAGCCAACGGGCGAGGGCGAGGGCGTTTTCGCAGGTGCGCCCGACCCGCAGCGACAGCGTTTCCAGGCCTTGCAGCAACAGGAACGAGTTGAACGGGCTCTGCGCCGGACCCCAGTCGCGAAGTCCCTCGATGCGGCAGCGGATGATGAACTGGATGTTGCCCATGGGGCCGCCGAGGCCGAAAGCGTCGTTCAAGACCAGGCCGTGGTAACTGGCCGAGGGGGCGGTGAACTGCGGATACTTGCCGTTGCCCCAGTCGTAGGTGCCCGCGTCCACGATCACGCCGCCCATGCTCGTGCCGTGGCCGCCGATCCACTTCGTCGCCGACTCGACGAGGATGTGCGCGCCGTGGCGGATGGGCTGGCAGATCGCGCCGCCCGAGCCGAAGGTGTTGTCCACGATGAGAGGCAGATCGTGTTTTTTCGCCAGCGCGGCGAAGGCCTCGAAGTCCGGCACGGAGAGCCCTGGATTGCCTATGGTCTCCAAGTAGATCGCCTTGGTCCTCGCATCGATCAAGGGCCCGTAACTCGCGACCTTTACCCCGTCGGCGAAGCGCGCCTAGACGCCGATGTTCTTGAAGGCATTTTTAAACTGGTTGTAGGAGCCGCCGTAGAGGTGCGACGTGGTGACGAAGTTGTCGCCGACCGACGTGATGTTGTTAATGGCCAGGAACTGCGCCGAGTGGCCGGAGGACGTGGCCAGCGCGGCGACCCCGCCCTCAAGCGCGGCGACCCGTTTCTCGAACACATTGTTCGTGGGGTTCATCAGCCGTGTGTAGATGTTGCCGAATTCCTGAAGCGCAAAAAGACGGGCGCCGTGAGCCGAGTCTTTGAATTGATAGGCCGTGGTCTGGTAAATGGGCACCGCCCGCGAACGCGTGGTGGGATCGATTTCCTGGCCGGCGTGCAGTTGAAGGGTTTCGAAGTTCATGGGATAGGAAGATTGCACGTTCTTAAACCCGGACGGACACGTCAAATTCTGGCACCCGGGTGCCACCCACGATCGCGCTTGGTTCGGGCCCGGCGAAGCCGAGTCAGCACTTTGGGGATAATCCTCCCTTCCCTTGCCCGCCGCCCGTCGGGAGACACTTTCCCGCCAGATCGTGAACCGGTTCAGGGGTCTCGACCTTCGAGCGCTTTTCCCCTTTCTCAAACCATGTCGCCCCGCTTTCGCTCCACGTTGGTTTTGGCCGGATTCCTCGCCGCCACCTTCACCGTCGCCGCGCTCGGCGGCTTTGCCACCGCGAGCGGCGTCAAAGACTGGTATCCCACCCTCGCCAAACCCGCCTGGACGCCTCCCTCCTGGCTTTTTGCCCCGGTCTGGACCGCCCTCTACGCCGCCCTGGCCGTCGTCGCCTGGCGGGTCTGGCGCCTGCCCGCCTCCACCCAGCCCGTCGGCGAACGCACCCGCCTCCTGCGCGCCTGGTGGCTGCAACTCGCCCTCAACGCGTCCTGGTCCTGGGCGTTTTTCCATTTCCGCAACCCCGCCGCCGGCCTGCTCGTCATCGGCGCTCTCTTCGTCACCATCGTCTGGATACAACCGCACCTCGCCCGCGCCGACCGCCCCTCCGCCCTGCTCTGGACGCCCTACGTGCTCTGGGTCGCCTTCGCCTCCTGCCTCAACCTCGCCATCTGGCACCTCAACTGAGCGACACCGCCTCGCTCACTCCGCCCGGAGCCCCGCCTCGCCATCCGCAAACCGCGCCCGCACCCGCGCCCCCCGCCCCAGCTCGGCCGCCCGCGTGATCGCGCGCCCCTCCTCGTCGCGCAAGATCACGAAACCCCGGTTCAGAACCGATTCCGGACTCGCCGCCTGCAAACGTTTCCACAACCCCAGCAGCCGCTGCGATTCCTGTTCCACCCGCCGCTCCGGCCCCGCCGCCGCCAAGCGCGCCGCCCGCAGCGCCACCTCGTGCCGCCGCGCCTGTAGCGCGTGCCCCGCCGCCCCCTCCAGCCGGTTCCGCAAGTCGTCCAAACGCAGCCACCCGCGCTCCACCTGCGCGCTCGGCGAAAGCAAACGCAGACGCGCCCCCAGCCCGGCCGCCCGCTCCCGCGCCGCCCCCAGCAACGCGGCCGCCTCCCCGCCCAGCGCCTTCGCCAGCCGCCCCAGCCGCTCCGTCTCCGCCACGAACCCGCTCGAGATCAACTCCGCCGCCGCGCTCGGCGTCTCCGCCCGCACGTCCGCCGCAAAATCGCACAACGTAAAATCTATCTCGTGCCCCACCGCCGAGATCACCGGCACCCGCGACCCCGCCACCGCCCGCACCAGGACCTCCTCGTTAAACGCCCACAAATCCTCCAGCGACCCGCCCCCCCGCCCCACCACCAACAAATCGAAAAAAAGACCCGCCGCCGCCCCCGCCCCAGCCTCCGCCCCACCGTCCTTCGTCATTCGGAATTCGTCATTCGTCGTTCCGCCGCCGACGTTGAGCGCCCCGGCATAAGTGATCAGGGCCGCGATCTCCGCGGACGCCCCATCCCCCTGCACCCTGGACGGCAGTACCACCACCCGCCCGCGCCATCCCCGCCGCGTCAGGATACGCAGGAAATCCTGCACCGCCGCGCCTGTCGGCGACGTCACAAACCCCACCGTGCGCGGCAAACGCGGCAGCGCGCGCTTTCGCTCGTTCGCGAACAGCCCCTCCGCCGCCAGCCGCGCCTTCAGCACCTCGAACTCCCGCTGCAAACGCCCCACGCCGTCCTCCACCACCGCGCGCACGATCAGTTGGTATTCCCCGCGCGCCTCATACACCGACACCTCGCCAAACACCACCACCTGCCCGCCCTCGCGCAGGCGCGCCGTCTGCCGCGCGGCGTCGCCGCGAAACATCACCGCCCGCACCTGCGCGCCCGCGTCCTTCAAAGAGAAGTAGACATGCCCCGTCGCCTGTATCCGCAGATTCGATACTTCGCCCCGCACCCAGCCCGGCCTCAGCCCGCCCTCGAGCAGGGCCTTCACCCGCCGCGTGAACTCCGTCACCCCCTCCGCCCGCGTCCCGCCCCCCGGCCCCAGATCAAAGGTTTTCCCGCCCGCCTCCTCCCGTATGCCGCGCGTTTCCATCGCCTAGCCCCCGTCGTCCTCTTCCGAGCGGTACATCCCGCCATACCCGGGCCGATAGACGAACCCGCCTCCCATCCGCGCCAGCGTCGCGAAATGTTCGTCCCGCGCATACACCCGCAATCCACGCGCCGCCGCCGTCGCCGAGATTAAAAAGTCGTTCCACGGCAGCGTGTGCCCCGCCTCGCGCGCGCGCCACGCCAGCGCCTTGGCCGCATCCCACTCCGGCTCCCGGCACTCGATATACGGAATGCAGGAGAAAAACGCCTCCAAGGCCCTCCGTTCCTCCCTCCGCGCCCCGCCCATCACCTCCAGCCTTACCGGCGAACACCAGCCCGCCTCGTATTCCTCCAGCAAAGCCCGCAAGGCCACCTTCGTCGTCAGGTCGCCCTGCCGCCGCGCCGCCTCGACCCACACCGACGAATCCACGAGCACCATGGCGCGTGGAGTTTAGTATCCCTGCCGCTCGCCCTGCTCGGTCGGCGCCGGATAATCAAACGCGCCCTCCATCAGCAGCCGGCCAAATTCCTTGGCCTTCTTCCGGTTCAAAAACTCTTCCACCGCCTTCGTCACCGCCGGCCCCTTTTTGCGTTCATTGGTCACCGCCAACAGTTCTTCCAAGGTTTTTTCGTCCAACTCCACGGTTACTTTCATCCCAAAACCCTGCTCCACCCCTGACCCTCCACAAGCTTTTTCCCACTCTTCCCTCAAATCAACCGCCCTTAATCAGCTTTTTCCGCACAAGCTTCACCGCCGTCACCACCAAAATGACGCCGATCAAGGCCGCCACCGCCACTTTGCCCTGCCCTTTCATCAGCGCGTCACCGAATACGATCACCAGGCAGATATTCGCCGTGGAGATCACCCACGAGATGCCCAGATAGAGCCCGAACGGCACCTCCGCCAGCCCAAGTAGAAAACTCTGAAACACATACGGTGGCCCGGGGGTTATCCGCACCAGCACGGTCAGCATCCGGCGCTTCTCCGGCGGGACCACCGGCACGGTGTAGCCCATGTAGCCGAGCAGCCGCGTCACCCACGGGCGCAAGACGTAGCGCGCCAACACATACGAGATCGTCAGACTCACCGCCATACTCACGCCCGTCAGAGCCAGCACGGTGGGCAAACCCAAGACCGGCCCGAACAGCGGCCCCGCCGAAATCGCAAAAACCGACACCGGCAACCCCACTCCCGGCAGCACCGCAAAGGCCGCGAAATACCACCCCGCGCCCAGCCCCCGCACCCAGTCCATGCCCGCGCCCACTTCCTCCTTCATCCGGGACCAAAACTCGGGCGGCTGCGTCGCCGCCCACACACCCAACGCCACCAAGACCACGCCGGCCACGAGCAACACCGCGAGTCTCCGTCGTCGATGCCGTGCCGCCCCTGCCGCGATGTCCGTCGATTCCATGCCCGCACCCTGCCGCCCGCCCCGCGCCCCGGTCAAGCCGCCCGCCTCCGGCAAAGGCCCCGCAGGGCACGCCCGACGTGCGGCTAGCCGGCGGGTTCACCTTCCCCTTATCTGCCCCGCCCGCCCCTTTAACCCGAAATCCGGAGTGGGAGCCGATGAGATGGCGCAAGAAGCTGGATCAGATGGTCGTTCGTGAATCCCGA